>CAZZYE010000230.1:0-9444 GCA_964658145.1 uncultured Stigonema sp. | reverse complement strand
TACCATTAGCTATTAGCCATTAGCAATTAGCAACTAACAACTAACAACTAACATTACTATGACATTACTACTAGCAGGTGACATCGGCGGTACAAAAACCATTCTGCGATTGGTTGAGGCATCTGATAAGTCTAACCTAAACACGATTGATGAGGAACAATACCGCAGTAAGGATTTTGCAGATTTTGTGCCAATGGTACAGAAGTTTTTAGCAAAAGCTAAAACACCGACACCACAAAAAGCTTGTTTTGCGATCGCAGGTCCGGTGGTTAACAATACCGCCAAACTCACCAATTTAGTTTGGTTCCTTGAAACTAAACGTCTACAAGAAGAACTGGGTATCGGTCAAATTTCTCTGATTAACGACTTTGAAGCCGTTGGCTATGGGATCTTGGGTTTAGACAAACAAGACTTGCACACTTTGCAAGTAGGTCACACCAACTCGGATGCGCCCATTGCGATTATTGGTGCTGGTACTGGACTCGGACAAGGATTTTTAATCAAGCAGGGAGAAAACCATCAAATCTTTCCCTCCGAAGGTGGACACGCCGACTTTGCCCCCCGGATCGAGTTAGAGTTTCAACTATTAAAATACCTGTTGGATAAACATGATATCCAACGGGTTTCTGTGGAACGGGTGGTTTCAGGTATGGGAATTGTGGCAATTTACCAATTTTTGCGCGATCGCAAACTTTGCTCTGAATCACCAGAAATTGCCAAAGTCGTGAGAACCTGGGAACAAGAGGCGGGACAGCAAGAGAAAAGCGTCGATCCGGGTGCTGCTATTGGAAATGCTGCTATGGAAAAAAGCGATCGCCTTTGTGAACAAACCATGCAATTTTTTGTAGAAGCATATGGTGCTGAAGCCGGCAATCTTGCCCTTAAACTTCTACCTTACGGCGGTTTATACGTTGCTGGTGGCATTGCTCCCAAAATACTTCCCTTGATCCAAGAAGAAAGGTTCCTGTTAAATTTCTCTCAAAAAGGCAGGATGCGTCGCATTCTAGAAGATATCCCTGTGCATGTTGTCCTTAATCCACAGGTGGGGCTAATTGGTGCTGCTGTCTGTGCTGTTAGGTTATAACAAATACTAGCAATTTAAGTCAGAGGGAACTCTTAACAGGGAACAGGGAACAGTTTATCCCACGGATGGGCGCCGTGGGATTGAAGCAAGGACGCAGTCTATATGAGCGCCTACGCCAGAACGAATTTCATCTTTCTTAAAAGTGCGGCTCTAAACCCACCTATGTAGTTTTTTTGGTTTCATAATTCCCTGTTCCCTGTTCCCTGTTAAGAGTTCCCTGTTCCCTTTTTTTTGTAATATTAACATGCTCAGAAGCAAGAACTATGACAATTAGAGGTTTTCTGCCATTAATTGCCGCCACTTTTGGATTGAATTGTTTTGCAGGAGTCGAGGCGCTTCCACCCAAACTCCCGATTTCTCAACCCAAACCAACCGTTTCCCAACCAGTGCAACCACCATGGAAGGTGTTCACAGCCCCTGACGGGCGCTTTACGGTTTTAATGCCGGGAATGCCGAAAAAGATCACCCAAACTCAAAAAACCTACATGGGAGAAATTAACTTACAAGTATTTGTCGCTCAACCTCCCAAGCAGGAAGTGGCGTATTTAGTTGCTTTCAACGACTTTCCTAATAGTTATGCTCAGATGGCAAACCCCCAAGAAATACTTAAGAATGCGCAGGATATGGCTTTAAAGACTACCCAAAGTAATTTAGTCAGTCAGCGCAATATTCGTAGTTCCAATGGTCATCCTGGCAGAGAAATTGTGTACATAAATTCTGTAGGCAAAATTACTAAAAACCGGATGTATTTTGCAGAGGGACGCTTGTACCAAGTCATGGCAATCACAACTAGAAAGCAACAAAAGACTTTATCTCAAACCATTACGGGGTATTTAAATTCCTTTAATGTAGTGTTAAAGGCATGAGATCAACTGGCAACGGATGATGTAGCGGATGTAACGGATGCTTTAGATGTTAGTCCCCCACCGTTAACTTAGGGAACTCCAACAAATAAATTATCCAATATTGTGGGGTGGGCATCCTGCCCGCCCAGTTGATAGGACGGGCAGGATGCCCATCCCACAAGAAATAGTTGGATATTTTTTTACTTGGAAATCCCTTATCCGTTACATCCGTTATGCCATCCGTTGCTTACTTTGCGTGAGATTTAAATAAATTAACAAAGGTAATAAAAGCTACTAAGAGCATCATTAACGCCATTGCACAGACTCCATGCCACTGCCAGCGACTCCAACCATAAGCACCGAGAAACGACCCCAACGCTCCCCCCATAAAGTAAAAGGTGATATACACAGCATTCAAACGACTGTGGAACTCGGATGGCAAACTGTAAATTCTTGCCTGGTTGGAAACCATTGTGGTTTGCACACCCAAGTCCAGAAGGATCACTCCGATAATCAATCCTAGGATCTGATGACCAAACACCCAGAACACCAGAAAAGACAAGGTTGTAATTAAAAGACCCAGCCCTACGGTTACTTTAGGATTTCTCTTATCTGCTAACTTGCCCACTAGGGGAGCCGCAGCTGCTCCCACCACACCCACTAGCCCAAACGACCCCGTCACCTCACTACCATAGTGATAGGGTGGCTGTGCAAGCAAAAAAACGAGGGTACTCCAAAAGGCGCTGAAGGCTCCAAAAGACATCGCCCCGGCAAGGGAAGCCTCACGTAATTTAGGCTGTTGTTGCATCAACTGGAACAAAGATCCAATCAGCTGGGGGTAGGGAATTCGCAGAGAAGGTTGGCTTTTTGGCAGTATCCTGGATAAGGTGAGAGCCAGAACAATCATCAGCCCACTAGCAAGCCAGTACATTGCTCGCCAACCTAGACTAGCTCCTACAAAGCCACTGACCGTGCGGGCTAAGAGAATTCCGATCAGCAGCCCACTCATCACCATACCGACAATTTTTCCTCGCTGTTCCGGTTTTGCTAGTTGTGCGGCAAACGGAACTATGAGCTGAGGCGCAATGGTGGTTATACCGATCGCCAAACTCGCCACTAGCAACCAAGTCAGGTTCGGTGAAACAGCGATCGCCCCTAATGCGATCGCTGTTAACACCAGCATAGTCAAAATCAATCTCCGCCGCTCCATTAAGTCGCCCAACGGCACAAGTAGGAAAATTCCCACTGCATAACCGATCTGTGTCAGCATGGGAATTAACCCAGTGGCGTGAGCACAAGCGTGAAAGCTCTGTTGGATAATCGCCAGTAAGGGTTGGTTATAGTAAAGGTTAGCCGCCGCCGCCCCGCTAGTAATCGCCATCATCCAGACGAGGTTCCCTAAAGGGTCTTTGCTTTTAGTAGTAGATGCAGTTTGGGAATTTTGCTGATTCAAAGTTCTTATAGGAAAATGTTCCAGTTGTTTCCTTTGAATGCTAAGTCAAGCGTTTTTAGCGATCTATCAATCTTTTGGCAGACTTTAAGTTTTGAAGAAGCCCGATATGCGGCTACCTAGCCAGGGAATATAGCGATCCGAACATTTGACGTAAACAATTGGCGAGTATGAGCGAGGTCCCAAATCCTCTGTATTTAATGACGCTGAGCATCATTAAGAGCACGGTTAGTCGCTAAGAGTGCAGCGTCGATATGCTTAAGGGAACGATGTTGCAAGCCCTTTGCCGTTGGATCGTCTTCCTCACGCCCCACATCGGAATGCACTTTCTTCAATAGCTCCTTTGCCTTGTGTAACCGTCCCGGATGATCATTGGGGACATCGACTTTTGGATGATCATTGATGTCTTTGCCATCATCAATAGACGCTTTCTTAATTTCGTTAATAGTGTCATCTATCTGCTGAATAGCAACATCTTCTTGACCACTAACGGCAGCATCGCCTGGGCGATGTTCCAGCATCCACCGTGCAGCGCGCAAATCACTGAGCGCGTGCAGGTAATAAGGATGCTTTCCCGGCAAGTCGGCATACGCAGCTCCCGAAATAAACGAGAAGCCAACAGCAGCAGCTAATAAAGCTTTTTTCATGAGTATCTCCTATTAAGCTTTTAAATTAATGCTAAGCAGAATTGCTTTATGCAGGATAGACAATAATTCCTAGGCAAATCCGGCTGCTTCTCCCAGATCATTGTCATCATTGGAATTACATAAAAAAGGGAACTCTTAACAGGGAACAGGGAACAGGAAAAGAAAAAAAATGCGCGTTGTGGGTTTAGAGCCGCACTTGTAAAAAAAGATGTTTTTCGTTCTGGCGTAAGCGCTCATATAAACAGTGTCCTTGTTTCAATCCCACGGATGGGCGCCGTGAGATGCACTGTTCCCTGTTAAGAGTTCCCTGTTCCCTCTGAATCATTTTGATCCCTCAATCTTCTTTGTACTTATTGTCTATGACAGTATCTTTTATATACAATCGTATTCTCACTGTACTGAAGATGAATTTTGTGTGAACTAGGGCAGATATAGCAATCCTATTTGAGTTGCGAACATCTCAAGCATCAGTTACCCGCGCAAACAGCTATATACGCGCTCGCAAACTGAAAGAGAGCAAGTCAAGGTTACGCTAAGATACTTAAGCCAGAGTTCGACTCAGGAAGTTGCTTAGAGACAGCTTGAAAGTTGGTAATATTGTCACGGATGAGCAACTTTAATTATTCACGCCGACCGACTTATCTCAATTATTAAAAGTTATTTATGAGTGAACTACAGACAAAAATATTAACCGATACCTGGGTTGTAGCCACTTGGGATGAATATATTCAGATTCTGCAAACTCCGATCCACTCCCCAAATTAACAACCCTGCAAGTAAGCCCAATGCAAGACTATAAAAAATTGATATGGTGAAGCGATGAGGAATGGAAGTGGAAAAAGGCGGTAACAAAGGCTCTTCTTTTGTTACTAAGGTATAACTGGATGCCACAATCCCCCCAACACCAATGCTAGTACCGACTGCTAGGATGGTGATTTGTAAGTTACGATCGCTTGTTTGTTTGGCACTCTCCGAGAGGCGATCGCTGTTTGCCCTGTCTATTGCGACTCGACCTCGGATAGATGCGATCGCTTTATCCAGCAAGCCAGAACCATGATTAAAATAGCCCAAATCTGCCTTAATCTGTTCCTGGAAATAAGTGCTATATTCCTTGCTAAAGTTTTCTAAAAAACTAATATCTTCATCAATTAAGAGTTGATAGGATCTTTTGGATCGTCCCACTGGCGGCGATCGCCACCCGCGATGAATGGAACAAACACCACCATTCCCCCTCTTCCCCCACTCCCCACTCCCCACTCCCATGTTTCTTGAGAGTCTACATCGGCAGCTGAGGTAGAAGTATAACACTCGGCAAGACCTAGGGCAGATTTTAGCGGCGACTTAAAGTCGAAGTAACCGTGGCAAGAAAAGTGAACCCACTGGGCAGATGGCATAAAGGTGGGCGCATTCAACAATTGATTCGCTCCTGCGGGGTGTGAACTGCTGTACCTACCGCCTTATTCTCCAGACCTCAACAAGATTGAGAAATGCGGGTCTTGGTTAAAAAGTCGAATCCGCAAAAAACTTTCTTCAGTTTGATTGTTTACGAGATGCCCCACTCGGATGTCTTGCATTTGGCGTCCTAACCGCCTTGGCGGTTGCTATAACAGAGAGGTGCGCGGGATAATACCCGCCATCGACTCTACCGATCCAAAGAAATTTGTCACTTCAAGTGGCTCGTGACTTCATTTTGGAACACCTCAAACAGAAGGTAAGCTTGGATGCACATAGTCAGTTTTCTGTGAATGCGTAAGTCCTAGATGGGTTAAAGCCTGACTTGGAGATCTGCTCATTTAAGGATTGCCGTGTTGCTCAGGCTGTACGTAAACGTTCAATATCTCTCATGGGTGGGGCAGCAAACATTCGGGAATATTCGCGGCTGAACTGTGAGGGACTTTCATATCCCACTTGGTGAGCAGCAGCGATCGCATCAAAATCTTCAGTTAGCATTAGGCGACGTGCTTCCAACAGTCTTAGCTGCTTTTGATATTGCAGCGGACTCATCGAGGTCACTTGCTTAAAATGCTGGTGAAACGACGAAGGAGACATCTTGACCCGGTTTGCTAAATCCTCGATCCGCAGCGATTGGTTAAACTCAGCCTTGATCAGTTGGATGGCTGACGCAATGCGCTGCATACTGCTGGCGGATGTGGCAATTTGGCGCACGGCTTTACTTTGTTCACCGACAAGCAGACGGTAATAGAGTTCACGCAGCATCATCGGTGCCAGTATCGGGATGTCTTGCGGTGTCTCTAAGAGCTTGACCAGGCGAAGGGCACACTCGATCAACGTAGCATTGGCGTTGCTAACACATAGACCTCGGACAGAGTTCTCTTGCTTGACTGAACTAAAACCCATCTGGGCAACCAGACCACACAGTTGCACTAAGTCTAAGCTCAGCTTCAGCATTAAACACGGCTGATCAGGTGTTGCCTCAACCACACGTCCACTGATCGGTAGAGCAACCGAAAGGACTTGATATTGCCCTGCGCGGTATGAATATGGTTCCTCACCCAGCAACATTTCTTTCTTGCCTTGAACGATGATGGTGAGGCGGGGTTCATCAACACTGTAAGTTGCGGTAGACATCGTATCGGAGCGCGCAAAGCTCAATTGATTGATCGCAGTTGGATGAATACCATTGCCCTCGGTGTGCCTGATTACCAGGGTCGCGAGTTCTTGGCACTGATTCGCAATCACGTCAGAATTAGAGATTTCAATCATGGTAGGGACTCGATCGCTCAATGCCTTACTCTTGACGATTATAGAACCACTTAAAACGATTGCTTTGGAGAATTAGGCAATCATCTAAGAGTTTTGTGTATTTCAAGAAAAGCTTTTCAAACTTATGCTGAACTCGTAGCGATCAAAGAAGCGTTCGATTAGGAGAACCTAAGAAATGCAAACCACTTCCCAACCGATGAAAGCAATGGCTGTTGACGAGTTCGGCGGTCCTGGCAAGCTGACTTTGCACACCTTACCCGTACCTATGGTAGATGCGGGCGAAGTTTTGATTCGCGTTGAGGTCGCCGGAGTTGGTGTCTGGGACGCGATGGAGCGCGACGGTGATCTGGTATATAACGAAGTCCACTTTCCGCGTGTGCTGGGCGGCGAATGTGCAGGCACGATCGCTGCGGTCGGCGATGGCGTCGAGCGGTTTGCGGTCGGCGATCGCGTTTATGCCCAAAGCTTCATGAACGACAAGGGCGGTAGCTACGCACAATACGTCGTCGTATCCGAAAAAACGGTCGCGCCGATGCCCGATGGTCTTGATATGCTAATGGCAGGCGGACTGCCCATTGCTGGTGCGACGGCGCTCAGTAATTTGAAGGCGCTAGAGACGGGCGACGGAACCAAATTGATGCTGTGGGGCGCAAGCGGTGGCGTCGGCCACGTCGCGCTGCAACTGGCTAAGCGCATGGGCGCGCACGTTTTCGCCATTGCATCGGGTGCAGACGGCGTGGAGTTGGTCAAGCAGTTGGGTGCTGATGAAGCGGTGGACGGACACGGCGACGACGTTGTGCAACGCGCCCGCGCCTTTGCGCCTGACGGCTTCGATGCCGCGTTGGTGCTAGTGGGCGGTGACAACGTTCAATCTACGCTCTCGTTGGTGCGTCTGGGCGGAATCATTGCCTTTCCTAACGGCATGATGCCCGAACCCAAAGCGCCCGACGGTGTGGAACTCAAGAAGGCAAATGCTGACCCGATGTTGTTCGATCAACTCAACCGATTGATGAGCATCGACCAGTTTCAAGTTCACATCGCGCAGACGTTTCCACTCGAAGCGGCGGCGCAAGCGCAAGAAGCGATGAAACAGCATTATCTGGGCAAGATCGTGTTGCGTGTGAGCGGCGAATAAGAGTGTGAGCATGACTGAACCAGCATCTTCATGAGTGCTGAAAATGCAGCCTGAAATAATCTTCTTGACATCGAATAGGCTTCACTCTTTTTACTAAAACTAATTAGCACTCGAAGGAAATAGCAACATGATTCAGCAAACCAATCTAGGGGGCAGCTTCACGCTGCAAAACACGTCGATCTCGCTCAATCGTCTGGGCTACGGCGCAATGCAACTCGCGGGTCAAGGAGTGTTTGGTCCGCCGCGTGACATGGATGCCGCCGTTGCCGTTCTACGTGAGGCGGTAGCACTCGGTGTCAATCACATCGATACTAGCGATTTTTATGGTCCGCACATCACCAATCAAATTATTCGTCAGGCGCTTCACCCCTATCCTGAGAATTTGGTGATTGTCACTAAGGTGGGGGCGCGTCGTCCGGCGGATAAGTCATGGCAACCTGCCCTCTCGCGGCAAGAGCTGATCGATGCCGTTCACGAGAACCTGCAAAATCTTGGGCTTGAGGCGATGGACATCGTTAATCTCAGAGTCCCAGGTACAGGTGATCACGGCAGCGGCGTGTCTGAAGGCTCGATCGCAGAACCCCTCAGCACACTGGTTGACTTGAAGCGCCAGGGACTTATCCGCCATATCGGACTGAGCAACATCAATGCCCAACAGTTCGAGGAAGCCCAGGCGATGACTGAGATTGTGTGTGTCCAGAACCAGTACAACTTAGCGCACCGCGAAGATGATGCGTTGATCGACGACCTTGCACAGCGCGGCGTGGCGTATGTACCGTTCTTTCCGCTCGGTGGATTCACGCCGTTGCAGTCGTCCAAGCTCGATGCCGCTGCAAGCTCTCTGAATGCGACCCCGATGCAGGTTGCGCTTGCCTGGCTGCTTCAGCGATCGCCTAACATCCTGCTGATTCCCGGAACGTCATCGGTTGAGCATCTGCGCGAGAATCTCAAAGCCGCAGATCTGCAACTTCCGTCTCAAACAGTCAATGATCTTAACTCGATCGCTGTACCTGCTGCTCACTGAAGTATCGCCGCTTAAGGGACTTCCAAAAAATAAATCATGCCCTTATCAATAATGATAATTATTCTAAGGGGGGTGAAGCGGCTACCGACGGCAGCCGCTTCACTCATATCTTGCACCTGTCTGGGTAAACCCTTAATAGCGCCCTTGAGTAGCAATGGAACAGTATTGTCTACCGTACTGTGACTTTACCCATAACTTTTCCGTCACGGAAATGATATGCTTCTAAAGCCAAACGGAAAAGTTATCGTTATCAAATAAATTTTGAAAATAAAAAAACGTTTTCAGTTCAATTTTAAAGAAGACGCGTAAAAAAATTTTCTGGTATTGATGGGTTGAAGAGTTGCTTAAAGATAGCGGGAAAATTCTTTCCAAAAATCCAAGGCAGTACAACATAAATATTTTTGCATAGGTACTTAGGAATGCTATTTGATTTTTGAAATATATGTAGGTAGGGCTATGCCAATACGGTTCGGTTAAGGGTTATTGGTGAAGATTTCAGACGTGTAGAGACGCGAAATTTCTCGTCTCTACAGGA
>CAZZYE010000229.1:0-9444 GCA_964658145.1 uncultured Stigonema sp. | reverse complement strand
AACCACTAACCACTAACCACTTTATAGAAAGTAACGGCTGTGTTACCGTAAACTTTTTCGCGGCAGATTTCCCAAGAGGGAATCACTGGATGTGTCCAATGTTGCGGACTATGTTCGACTGCTATCTCGCCACTGGGATCTAAAAGTTGAAGTTCCGCGATCGCTTCTAAGACTGGCTGATATAACCCACTAGCATAAGGTGGATCGAAGTATATTCGGTCAAATTGCTGTCCTGAGAGCTTTGGTAACAGTTTTTGGACATCTCCTTGCAACACTTGAAATGCCTGTTCAGCATTAGCCACCTGCTGCCAGTTTTGTTGGATAATCGCACAGGCGCGGCAGTTGTTTTCAATTCCTACTACTAAGCTGGCTTCTCTACACAAAGCCTCTGCGCCCATTGCTCCTGTACCGGCGCACAGATCCAGCCAGCGACAATTGAAAATTGTTAACTGCCAAATATTAAAGACTGCCTCCCTTACCCGTGCACTAGTGGGTCTAGTTTCTTTTCCTGGTAAAGTTTTTAACTGACGGTTCCCATAAATTCTTAAGCTCATTAGAAATTAGTCATGGGGCATGGGGCATGGGGCATGCCCAATTACAAATGACTATATTTAAGCAGCAACTTTCGCCCAAACTTGAGAAACAAAATTAGATAGAATTTGCAGTCCAATATTAGAGGATTTTTCAGGGTGGAACTGAACTGCCATTAGGTTTTCGCGGGCAATTGCGGCTGTTATAGTTTGGTTACCGTGGGTGACAGTTGCAGCACGAACTTGGGGATCAACGGGGTCAACATAATAGGAATGGACAAAATACACCCAAGGCTGAGGCGGTAAATGCTCCCAAAGAATACTTTTTGGCTGAGTCAGTTCCAGTTGATTCCAACCCATATGGGGAATGGTAATATCTGGTTCTGGACGAAACCGCCGCACTTTTCCTTTAATAATTCCTAGTCCTGGTTTGATACCTTCTTCACTGGATTCAAAGAGAATTTGCAGTCCTAAGCAGATGCCTAAGAAGGGTTTACCAGATGCGATCGCACTCTTTATGGGTGCTTCTAATCCACGCAAGCGCAGATGTTGCACCGCCGGATCAAATGCACCAACTCCTGGCAATACGATTGCACTTGCCTTGGACAATTCCCTTGGAGAATCAGTAATCTTGGGAGTCGCCCCAGCTTTTTCCAAGCCTTTGCAGACTGAGTGCAAATTTCCCATGTCGTAGTCTACAACTGCAATTACCGCCATTTACCTGCTCCCTGTAAATTTACTATGGAGGGTTTTTCTATTTTAAATAATATTTTGAACAAAGAGAACAATACTACTAACTTATTTTGACACTTTTCTACCTGATTGAAAGTCGAATTTTGCTAATCATCTATTGATAATGTCCACAAACGTGACTCGATACCTCACAATTTAACTTTTTTGCGACAGTCGCACTCCATGTACAAGTTGCCCGTTGTCGTGTGCTAAAAAAATCCATGAACTCCAACGAGATGGCATCATCTGTTGTGTTTGTCGGTAAGCCACGCGCAATATTTTGTTACAAACAGCCGTTGATTTAGAGCTATTAGTTGCAGGAGCAGCAGTAATTAAGATGAGTCACCACTGTAGGAAATTTTTCTGTGGGAGGTCTTTATGATTCACTCTTAGATTTAGATCGCCATCAACGACTTCTAGGGCGTATCTCTTGAAAGCACGTTACTATTTTGACTAGCGAAAACTTTATTGCTCATTGTTACTGATTTAAGATTAATTATTCACAGGCTGGGATTTGGGTAAAGTTATTTACCTCTGTATGTAGAAAAAATATATAAGTATATGTCGCTATTCTTACTAAGATGACGCACATATAATTTGCACAATGTCAGGAAGGGGTATGCTTTCAACTGTCGTAAATGCGTAGCGCACTTCAGATATGAACCGTACCCGACACACACTAAGGAACAGACGGGAGCAGTTTCCGCCGCTACCGAACTGCAAAAAGGAAACTAATAAAACTGATTTTTACCGACCAAAATTTCTCCTACAACTTGCGAAGCACGATTGGACACACTGTTTACGGCGGTGCTGAAAAGAGCGAATGTCTGGCATTAAAAATGGAAACTATGACCAATGGTACAGAGAGTGGCGTCCCGATCGCGATCGCGGGCGCGGATGATGAAGGGCGAACCTTAGGGGCGCGGTTTCCGCGCCCTTACAATGTGGCGCGGGTTCAACTGAAAACTGCTGTAAGCTAGAGCGCTTGGTAACTACAAGCCATAACGCTACGAACTTAGTAGTGGTCACTATTGAAATCCCTTCGCTGGATTCTTTTGCCCCTTACCCTTTGGTTTCGATTTACTTACCTCCACCACAGCTTCTTGAAATAAGTTATGTAAATGTATTGGCACACTGGCAATTTCTGGTAACTCTGGCTCTATGGGCTTGTTAAATTCTTGCAAAAGTGCATGCAAGTCGCTTTCTAGCTGAAAGTCTGGACGTTGGAGTACATTTTGCAACACCTTTTCTAATTGAGTTGGGTACTGTTGGGCTAAGCGCTGCCAAATGAAGGCATTAATATTTTTGTCTTCGAGGTAGTGGCGAATTAGTTTCTCTGAGCCTTCTATGCTTTGCCAGTCCTCTGCTTCTAAAATGGCTTTTGCTTTAGTATAGGTTGGTAAAAACATTTGTCCCCAACGAGGATGAGAAAAAGTTGTTACCTGTTCTGCTTTCTTGAGGTCGGCAGGCAAATCAATCTTTGGCATTACCATTTTGCTCGTGCCGTTTTTGTTGTCAAACATTTGAGAAACTACGAGTGAGTCAGCACCCAGTTCTTCTGCTGCTGCTTTGATTTCTTCTTCTTCAAGACCAGCTTGTTGTACTACCTCTTCCAGAGATTTTGAAGGATCAATGCCTGCTGCTTTCAAGGTTTTCTGCGTCAAAACCTCTTGTAATTCAGCAATTTTTTTGTTAAGCTGATATCCAGGTAGTGTAATTTCATCATTACCAAAAAACTCGGTAAACTGCTGATGATATTGCTCTACTGACTGCCAAGCTTCTTCTAGCAAGTCGGGAGCATCACTGTAAAGGTTATTTTTGTAGTTGTCTTTGAAATTACCAATTGCTACTGCCAGTTTGGGTTTGCCCAATTTACCCATTTGTGTATAGGGACCAGAGAATGTCCAGTAGGTATCGGTAACGGGAGAAATGCGCGTTAGTAAGACTTCACCCTCTTTCAACCGAGATATGTTCTGCAATGTTTGGGCATTGCTTGGCTTGACGATGTAATGTTTAGCTGTGAGCCAGCTCATGAGTTCAAAGCCATCGGGTAAGATTTTAGTGATGGCGAATAAGCTAGTAAAAGTGCGATGCCAACTATTGATAAGTTTGCGATCGCTCTCTGGCAACTCTGGATAACTTTGTATATACAAATCCAGTGGTGAGGAGTCGCCGACTCTGCCTTCTGTGACAAAGGAGTCAATGATTAAGTCCTGCTGTGTACTATCACCGCTTCCACGGCGAGACTTGATCGCTGCATAGGTTTCCAGTGCTTGTGCAAGTTCGCCTTCTGCATCAAGGACAAAATCGGTTAAGGCTTGTTTTAGTTGGTGCGATCGTTCTAATATTGCATCCACAAGTTAATCTCTCGCTATCGACAGATGTAAATTATAGCTTCGTTAAGCATTTCAGCGTCTTGCCGTTGTTAAATTTGTGGAGATGCGTACAGATTCTAGAAACGCACGCGCTGCTTGTCGTTAGACAACTCAACACGGTTCAAGTAGAGTTACGGGAGATTTTACACATGTAGAGCATGCAACGTCTCTACATTGTAAGGGCGGGGGTACCCCGCCCCTACGGTTATATTGTGGTATATTCGATCAGGGTGTAAGTTGTGCGATCGCTCTAATATTGCATCCACAAGTTAATCTCTCGGAATCGACAGTTGTCGATTCTGAAAGAATTTCAGCAGATCGCTGTAGCTAGATTTGTGAGAATGCGATTTCCTTTGTATCTACATTGATGAATGATCGTCCGGATATCTGCCACCTTCAGGAGTGATTGGTTGATATGGTGGCAGAGGTTTAACCTTAAATTGGCTTGGAAGTTTACACTCGGGTGCTTGGTATTCTGGAATCGACAAGCCATAGGCTATGGCAAAGCGATGAAAGTGACGGCGATCAATGCCATTCATCTCAAAATTATCTGGGAAGGGCAGATCCTCCAAGTTATAGGCAGGTACGTCTGCATACCCCTGATTGAAAGCAGAGTGTGTAGATTCTATTGTCTCTCGATAAAATTCAGCCTCTTTACCCCCACCTCCCAAGAAAACTCTTAAAGCAGACTGTCTAAAATAATCGGGATCTTTTTCCTTGCAAGTCATTACCACCTTAGCAACTTGCCTGTGTATTAACCTTTGTCCCAAAATCAGGTGCAGTAGTCTCTTTTCTTCAGGAGAGCGGTTTTCCTTCAAGACGAGTTCGACTACTTCTTTTGTAACCTTGAGCTTATTGGCTACGTACTCACCCTTACTTAGTTGATTAGCGATACTTTTTGATAAAGCCTCAATTTCTTGCAAGCGTGATTGACTGTCTTGAATAATATCGCTTTCAACTTGCGCTTCTGAACCAGGCACTTTACCATTTACCCACTTTGCCAAAGCATTGACACCCAGTGGTTCCACTTGTCCTGAGTAAAAATCAAGTTTTGACATCTCATTTTCATGCCAAAAACGGAAAGATGCACCTTCTATCGTACCGCTACCGACATCAAAGAAAATGTATACACCCGGTTCTGCTTGTCGTGAAGCAGTATAAGAGTAAACAGCCGCTGCTATTTCTGGAAAGGCAAAACAAGGTATGTTTGGATCAAGTTCCCGCCGCAGTTGAGTCATGCGCTGCTGAAGTTTGTTAAAAGTTTCAGGATAGGACTCGCTACGACTGAGTAACCAAGCTAGGCGTAAAACTTTTTTGAAGCGATCTATAGCCTGAGAGTCACAATATTGTACCGGGACACCTATATTGGCACTCCAGTTTATCTCCTGACTTTTTACTAACTTAGGTTTATTTTCCGTAACCCATTCCTGAGCTTTTCTAATGACATTGCTGAGATAATAAGCACAAAGGTTTTCTAGATTTTCAGCATTATTCAAATTGCTTCCTTGAAAGCTTTGCAACGAGTCAGACGGATATTCCTGTCCTTCAGAAGCTAGATCAAGCTTAGCTAAGCGCATCTTGATATAGTCAACGGCAGCTTGAATCGTCGCTGTTTGTCCTCTCCATTCAGATTGGGTTAGCCCTGCCAACAACCGTCCGTCGCTACATATGCCCAGTTTAGTTGGCAGTAATGCTTCATCTAGCACGGGGCGACCCTTACTAAATGTTACAACCTCAGAACGCCCATCATAATACCCAAGAGTAGTATCCCGAAAACAAACTTTTGTAAAACTGGTGCCAAAGTCAATTCCTAAGCTTAAATCCAGTGAGGAATTAGCCATTTTTGTAAGCTTGTAAAGCGAAGTGTATGATAGCTACTCACAACACCGCTAAAGATTCTGCCCACAGATGTTTAATTGGGTACAGTTAAATATATTTTTAAAAGCTAACGTCGAAGTAGCTATGTTTTTTATGGCACAAATTTATTAAGATATACCTCAGTTAAAGTACTTAAATGTTTAACTAGTAAAATCAAGGTTGGGTCTGATTTTAGCAAAAGTTTGTGTAGCCCTGCCCTAGTAGGGGTAATACGGTTCGGATAAGATAATCTACGTACCGATAACTCCTGTAGAACGCCGCGCGTTCTACACGTCTGAAATTCTCACCAACAACCCCTAACCGAACCGTATTGAACTCGTCCCTACATTCTCAGGATGCAGAGAGACTTTTTCAGCAGGTGTAATTTACCGGAACTCGTGGCGACAAGAATCAAAGATGCCAACTTTCTCAAGCCTGCGTAGGCAAATTAAGTAAGTCCTATTCAACAAAAATCAACCCAGCTGCTAATGCTGGATTAGAAGTTATCAACTTGCGCTTCTGTTCTATGTTTTTCAGTGCGATATTCTGGTCTTGGTTAGTTTTTTTTATCTGACCTTCAATGGCTGGGATGATTGTGAGTTTGCCCTCATTTCTAAACCTTTCAATTCGCTCTTGATATTCTTGCAATTTGCGTTTAGCATAAGCCCTAGCACTGCGTTCCTGCACATTGCACCTATCTTCATTTTCGGCTTCAAAGTTTACGTATTCTTCAATAAATGCCTCTTGCAGAAGCTCCTCGCACTGGTCATAAGTACTTAATACTTCCTCAAAAGCGACTAAGTTAACAGCATTAGGTCTAGGCTCGCCATGTAGTGTAGTTTGATTTACAAAATATTCTGCTTTTTCATCTGGAAGTATTTCCTTATTTGCTAGTTTGATAACTTTGTAAGCTAGACGTTTTTCTGTCCGCAGTCCTGATAATTCCCAACGATGAATCACATAGACATAAACACCTGGCTCTACACCCGCTCCTTGACTATTTAACCTGGAAGCTGAGACAGGTTGAAAAGTCTGCGCTCCTTCTTCATAGGGTGATTCTGGCTCATATTTATCCCGAATCCACTGAATCAAGGGATGGGTAGGATCGAGAAGTTCATGATTCAGCTTACCCATTGTCCCAAAAATTTTTGGCTCGAAGAAACAGGAAACAGTTTGGCTATACAAACGAGTTGGAGTTGAGAAGCGACGCTGATTACAAAATAGTTTTAAGTTAATTTTTGCTTCTTCTGACAACTTGATTTCAAAAAGTCCATTTTGACTGCGATTGGGGGTAATCACTGTACCCGGATATTGCAGCCGGAAAAAGTCTTCTACAAAAGCCTTGAGTTCTTCTGGTCGCAACCATCTGCCTTGTTCACGACTTTTATCAATTGTACTGAGAATGTAATCAGAGAAAGCGACTAGGTTCATTGCTTCATTTTCTAGCTTTCTCTGTTGCTCTATTTCATTTGCGATCGCTTTGATAGATTGTTCTGCTTGGAGCTTTAACTCCTCCTTAGTCAAGTTTGGTTGCAACAAATCTATAATTAAATTTTCTGTACGTTCTCCTAAAATTTCTTCTAAATCTCCAATACTTTCCTCAAAAATTTTTATACGCTTATACAGTTTTTCAATAATATACTCTTCTATCATATCTCTCAAGCTAAAATTGATAATAGAAATTCTGTTAGCCTTTTGTCCCAAACGATCCAATCTTCCAATCCGCTGCTCAACTCGCATGGGATTCCAAGGCAAGTCGTAGTTAATTATAAATCTGCAAAATTGCATGTCAATCCCTTCGCTACCTACCTCAGATGAAAGAAGAACAGAGCGAGTGTTGTTTGTTTTAAATACTTCCAGTGTTTCCTGTTTTTCCTCTCTTGTCATACCACCTATCATTAGGCAAGTACTAATACCATCTTCTTCGAGACGTTTTTGCAGGTACGTCAGTGTATCCCGAAAGTACGCAAATAATACAAATTTTTCCTGTTTATTATTTTGAAGTTCTTGTTTAAGAAACTTGATTAACTCGTTATATTTTGTATCGTTACTTTTTAGAGCATTGATAAACTTATCAAGTTCCACATCATTTTCGGGAAAGGGAGACTGTAGGACATCGGCTATAACTTTCCGAGACTGACCGCTAGCCGGATTATTTAAATTATTCTCTAACTGTGAGCCAAAAATCTCCCAAAGCAGTTCTTCATCATCTTCATTTGATAGATAGTCCTTGAGAGTACCATTTTGTCGCCATGCTTCTAATGCTGCGACCATACAGCTTGTCATTTGACGCTGACGTGCAATTAATCTAAATACGTCTATTCCTTGCTGTCCCTGAGCCTTGAGGCGAATTTGATAAGTAATGTAATCATAAACCTGTTTTTCTTGAAGTGTGAAGTACACATCCTTAGTTTGTGGAGAGCGTTTTACTTTATCTTTCATCACCTCTCGCTTGCGACTTCTAGTCATAAACTGACCAAAGAGTGATGAACTTTCTAAGAGTTGACCTAACCGCACCTGAATTTCAGGTTTAAGATTGTTAGTATGCACTAATTCTTCCCGTACCTTCCGGAGTCTGGAACTATTAGAGAAGTAATAGGATTGCGTTGCTTGTTCAACAGCTTCCCTGGTAGCATTAAGGTCAGGTGGAGTTCGCCAAATTAGTCTTAGTGCTTCAACTACTAGCTTATTAGCCTCTAGCATTATTTCAAAATTTGACTGTTCAGAAAAGTCTTCAGGGCTGATTAGCTTAAGTAGTTGGTACAGGTTAGTGCTACGGATTTGAATTGGCGTTGCTGTAAGTAAGAGTAAGTGTCGAGAAGCATCACGTAAAAGCTCACCAAGTTTATTATTAGCTGTTTCCGGGTTACGAAGATAATGAGCTTCATCAATAATCACTAAATCAAAAATACTAAACTCATCATTTGCCTGGTTAGCTTCAAGTAGCCGTGCTAATTCTGCTTTCGTTCCCTTTACATCTTCAGTCCATTTTTTGAGCCGTAATCCTTCAAGACTGACCACATATATAGGTGGGTTGTTGTTTCGGTTGCGCAGGAATGACTGTATTTCTTCTACCAACTCCTTAGCATCAATAATTTTCGCATCCAGGTTGAAACGAGCTTTAATATCCCCTACCCACTTGTCTCGCAACATGGCGGGGCAAACAATTAAGAGGCGACGTGCATCTTCCCGCGCCTGCAATTCCTTCCAGATGTACATTGCCTCAATGGTTTTACCAAGTCCGACTTCATCGGCAATTAGTAAACGCCCAACAGGGGAATCTAGAAATTTAAGAACTGGCTTAAATTGATATGCGTAGAAATCGGTATTGCTCGACTCCATGCTATAAAAAACATTCGTCAGATGACCTTTGACTTTTTCAAAGGTTAGAATACGCCGTAAGTCATCAGTATTGCCGTAGCGCCCTGTTTCCAGTAAGTCTCTAATTTCTTCTGGCTGTCCACAGGGTTCTAGTTGGTCATATGGTGTGAAGGTCTTTTCATTAGGACCAAAATTAACGAAGACTAATAAACGACCAGTAGATGTTTTCGTTTGTCCAGTAGTGACACCCCGCTTACCAGGGTTTCTTCGCAGTCGAACCTGTTGATTGGGAATTTCAGGATTCCAATCGGTCATTATAGCTACCTTTGTTTCTTGCATATTGGTGTTGCAATTTTAGCAAAATGTCTATAAGCACCAATCTGGATGCGATCGCATACACTAATTTAGTTTGGCTGAATTGTATCAGGATCAACGCCAAGCGCCCTCAACATCTGTAACTCAGCTTGTCGAACACGCTCCTCTGCTTGTTTGTTGGTTGTGGAATTGTGCCATTTTATCGACCAAACCAAAAGCCCCCTAACGTTTGCGCAAGGGGGCTTTTGTGTAAATAATAACCTGGCATCGAGCTATTTTGACAGGAGGCTACCCTCCAACTATCGTCGCCGCAA
>CAZZYE010000228.1:8264-9539 GCA_964658145.1 uncultured Stigonema sp. | reverse complement strand
AGCATTTCTACTGGCACGGTGCGTTTTTGCAATTCCTGTTCGGCAGTTTCTTTCAGGGCACTGTTAACGTCACCCTTGAGGATTTCCGCACCGTGATTCAGCAGTACTACCCGGACCTCTTGAGGATTACCTTGCATGGCACCATACAAATTCGGCAGCAAGTCGGCTAAGGTGGCTGAAAATTCTACCCCAGAAGGACCACCACCAATCACTGCTACTGTTAGCAATCGGCGGCGTTGTTCTGGATCTTCGGTTTGCACTGCTTGTCGCAAGCGATCTTGCAAATGACGGTCGATTTTGATGACATCTGTTGGCGTCCAGAAAGGTAGGGCATTCTCTTTTGCTCCCTCTACACCAAAGAAATCAGTAACGCTGCCCAAACCCAAAACTAAATTACTGTAGTTATAAGAAGTTCCAGAAGCTAATTTGACTTCTCGCTGATGCAGGTCAATTCCTTGCACTGTATCTTGAACAAAGATGACACCGCTACCAACGAGCAATTCCTCAAAACGCGGCACTACCTGCATGGAATCCATTTCGCCACTGAAGTACTCGTAGAGTAACGGCTTAAAGCAAAAGCGTTCTTGCTTGTCGATCAGGATGACACTTCGCGGATAGTGTTTATGCGCAAGGTGCAAGGCTGTAAATAGCCCGGTAAAGCCACCGCCTACAATCACGGTTTGATAAACTGGGGTGTTCATAAAATCACTTGTCCTTGGTAGACGTTAATGAGAAGTCAGAAGTTAGAAGCCAGGAGACAGGAGTCAGAAGATTCTTGCCTCCCATAGCTAGGCAAAACGCAAAATAAATACATATCAGGTTATAACGTTAAAAAGAAACTAATCAGAATAACGCTGAGGACAATAGCGAACAAGATAGCATATTCGACTCTGCGACTAAAAAATCCAATAACAGCAACCAAGGCAATAGCAAGAGCAACAATGCCGAAGTACTGCTGCTTTTGCAAGCCTTTAGCAATTAGTGGATCGTGTTGGACCGTAGCTGGTGACGGAGTTTCTCGAATTGTGCTTGGCGATCGCCGTGGCGTTTGGAATTCTTCATTTGGTAAAGTCATAGAATTGCCTGTTGACGTTGATACCAAGTACAGCAAGAATGGATCTCCAAAGTCAAATCCTTGTTTAGCAATACTTATAGATATTTTGCTACAAATAATCCTCTATCTTGAGAATGCTTCTATGTTCGCTAGGGGTGTGGGGGTGTGAGAGTGTGGGGAGATGAGGAGGACAAATCAATTAAAAATTAAAAATTAAAAAT
>CAZZYE010000228.1:0-8254 GCA_964658145.1 uncultured Stigonema sp. | reverse complement strand
ATTTTTAATTTTGCATTTTTAATTTTTAATTCTTGTACACCTACTCTTGAGTAGCAGCTTCTGGTTCAAATGGTTCGGAATCGTTGTAGTGATAGGGTGGTTCAGTGACGATCGGAATTTCCTCAAAGTTCTCCTTTGGGGGAGGTGAGGAAGTTTTCCACTCCAGCCCTGTAGCGTGCCAAGGATTATCTTCTGCTTTTGGTCCCCGCAGCAAAGAACCCACTATATTGGCAATGAAGGGCAGCGTTGACATCCCTAGTAGGAACGACCCGAGGCTAGCGACGATGTTCCACCACTGGTACTCTGGGGCGTAGGAGGAAACCCGGCGCAGCATGCCGTGCAAACCCAGTGGGTGCATGGGGAAGAAGGTGAGGTTGGCACCGATAAAGGTCAAAAAGAAATGTATTTTGCCCCAGCCCTCGGCGTACATCCGCCCGGTTATTTTAGGGAACCAGAAGTAAATGCCTGCAAAAATACCCATCGTGATGGTATTATAGACAACGTAGTGGAAGTGACCGACTACGAAATAGGTGTTGTTGACGTGAAGGTCAAACGGTGTCGATCCAAGCATAACGCCGGTGATGCCAGCGAAAACAAACATCACCACCCCTCCTAGGGCAAACAGCATTGGTGTCAAAAGGTGCAGTCTACCTCTCCAGACGGTAGCAGTCCAGGCGAACACCTTGATCCCAGTGGGTACGGCGACTAACATGGTGGTGAACATGAAGAACATGCGCATCCAACCGGGTGTGGCACTAGCGAACATATGGTGTACCCAGACCAAAGTGCTAATGACAGAGAGTCCAATTGTGGCGATCGCTACTGACCGATAGCCAAACAGGGGATTGCGAGAAAAAGCGGGGAGGATCTCCGAGAAGATGCCAAAGACAGGCAGCACCATCACGTAAACTGCTGGGTGGGAGTAGAACCAGAATAAGTGCTGGTAGAGGATTGGGCTGCCATTCTGCGTCGAGTTGAAGAAGCTTGTCCCCAAACTCAGGTCAAAAAACAGCAGGATCAATCCACCAGTGAGGGAAGGCAGACAAAACAGTTGCAGTAACTGGGAACTTAGCACCGCCCAGACAAAGATCGGCATGCGGAAGAACGTCATACCAGGTGCCCGCATCCAGAAGATGGTTGTGATAAAGTTGACACCCCCCATGATTGATGAGATACCGATTATGACTAGACTCAGTATCCAAATGAATTCGCCGTTCAGCAGGTGACCAGAGGGGTTCTGGATGCTGATTGGTGGGTAGGACCACCAGCCAGCTTGGGGGGGACCGGAAGGCAGGAAGAAGCTCGATAGTAGCAGGATACCTCCTGGCGGGATCATCCAGAAGGCGATCGCGTTGAGCACCGGAAACGCCATGTCCCGTGCCCCGATCATCAGCGGCACTAAGTAGTTGGCAAGACCAGCATTGAACGGGATAATCCACAGAAAGATCATGATCGTGCCGTGCATGGTGAACAAGCCATTGTAGAGGGGGCGATCGACCACATCTGATTGAGGGGTGATCAGTTCGCCACGGATGATCATCGCCAACAGCCCGCCAATGAGGAAGAAGATGAAGGTCGTCACCATGTACTGGATACCGATGACTTTATGATCTGTGCTGAAGCTGAAGTATTCCCGCCAGCCCGTCGTCTGTGAATCCGAATTTTCGCCCCTCTCATCAGCCCCGGCAATGCCTTCCCTGGAGTTATTTGTCATTGATTTCCTTTCTTTTAACTAGATAAGGTACAACAGAAGGTTCAGCAGGCTGGACAGTGTGCCACTGACTATTAAGCATTTTCTTCGATGGCTGGGTATGCTCAGCAGAGGCTTGATTAGATGCAAGCGTTGGTTCACGACTAGCAGCTAGCGCGAGCCATTGGTTATAAGCTTGACGGGATTCAACGGACACATCCGCCTCCATCACGGCGTAGTAAGTACCGCTAAATTGGGAATCATGCAGCCGATACTTACCCACACGATCCGGCGTTAAATTCAAGGTAATGGTGCGATTGGGGACCATATCTTGCTTTAAACGGAACTCAGGGATATAGAAACCGTGGAGAACGTCTTCTGCATGTAACGCTAAGCTAACAGACTGATTAACCGGCAGATGCAATTCGTTACTGGTGACATTGTTTGGATAGCGGAAAGACCAAGCCCACTGCTTAGCAAAAACCTCAATCACTTCCCCAACAGGTTTGCTGTCGCTGTTGACATCAGCAGCGTTAGCAGGTTCTTCCATATGCAGATGCACCACTGGTGTCAGACCCTGGATATTGATTTGCTGATAAATGCTGAAGCTTTTCACTGCCAGCCACAAAACCAGTATGGTCGGAACCACTGTCCAGAGGATTTCCAGCTTGGCACTGCCTCTAGCAGGGTGACCGTGACTCCAGTCACCCTTAGGTGCCCGACAAGTGAGCATAGAATAGGTAATCACCCCAGTGATCCCCAGGAAAACGAACGTTCCAATCGAAGCCAGAAAGCTAAATATCTCATCGACCCGTTTTGCTTCTGCTGTTGCTTGAGGCGGCATCCAGGAGTATGCCTGCTGTCCGACCCAACGACTGGCAGCAAGAATCACCGCTATAAAAGCAGCCAATAGCAGAGAGTTTAGAATTTTCCTCATAAAAGCTTCTGTAAAATTAATAAACTGTCTTAATGCTGCTTGTGAGGTTACTTTAGCAGCACGTTGGGGTTTTCACCATTCCTGAGCAAGTGGGCTGCGGTATTGTGAACCCCGAAATCGTCTCCTAGATGTGCTCCCAGCGTCCCTTGGACAAACATGATCCCCATGATCGCAATGCCTACCACCAAGTAGATCCAGTTCACCTGTTTAGCAGCGCCTTGATGCCACTGATAGCGCTGGAAACCTCTCCACACGGTCATAGCAACAATGGCAGCCAACAGGAAGATCCCACCCAAACCATGTAAGATCATCGTCAGACCTGCCCCCAATCCCCAAGGACTCTTGATATCTGCAGGCGGATTTGCCAGAATGATCTCGAAAAAACCTGCCGCTACGGTAAAAAATGTGACGATCGCACTTGCTAGCAGGTTGTACCAGCCGACATCGTAGAAGCCCTCACGAACCGCTGGGAGGGCTAAAAATCTGAATATCGGTTTTTCTAAGGGAAAAAGTTTTCCTGCTATATCAAAGGTAATGGCGATGATGAAAAGACCTAAAGTCAAATGTACTAGATTTGGATGTACTGGAAGCTGGTAGGGCAGTCCGTTGGCACCCAGCTTGAACCCCCATTGCATGAGTTGTAAATTCATTTCAATACCCCCTTCTTAATCGCTTCCTCTACAGGCACCACATGCAGTCCGTACTCCCAAACCAGTTGGGTTCCTAAATACACTTGGAAGGATACGAGGCAGATCAAAAACATTGCTACACCCAAGTAAGCGGGTGGTATCTTTAACGGGTCACGGCTACGAATCACAAAGCGCCATGCGGTAATGGCGACGACAATCGCCGAAAGCGACCAGCCAGTAATCGTGTGTTGATTGAGTATGGGCTGGGCTGCATCATAGGCTTGTGCCAGACCTGCTTCAAACTGACCAAAGATCACGGCGACAAAGATCGCAGCTGAGGCGACAAACATGTTCCAAAAACTTACCTCGAACAAACGGTGGTTGCGGGTGAAATAGCCTACTACGTCGCATAAGAAAGCAAAAAACACCATCGCAATTACGAAGTGGACGACAATGGGATGGATCGGATCGGGGTACGGTAGATTAGCTTGATTTAGAGGCATGGGCATCGTTTTCTCCTGAATTCATCCAGACACCATAATTCTGATCGCACACCACAACATTCAGTTTATACTTATTAGACATCTCCGAAAAACAATGTAGAGACGCGTTAGCGAAGCGGCACGAAGTGCAATTTCGCGTCTCTACAAGGGTTGTAAGCAACGCACAATTAATTTCTGGAGATGTCTATTGAAAACTGCTCAAGCCTAGACTGTTTCTGGGAGTAATCGCCAATGGCGCGTTCCCACCCAATTGCAAGAAGGGATAGTGCCTACCTTTGCACACCGTCTTGCATACTTACCCTCCTAAAGCCGTTACTTATGCATTTCAGTCTTTCTACTAACTATTTGCTTATAAGGGTATAAATACAAATCTATCTCAAGAGTGATCTAGAAAAAATCATAGCATCTTGACAAAAAAGCTTTAATCTGATATTAAAAATTTTTAAATTGATAGCTGCCGACCAATTACACAGTGAAACCAATGCAACTCCTATAATTTTAAATTAATTCAATTTCGTAATCAAATTTCGTTATTTCTTTAGAGATCTCATACTGATGATATTTCGCTTTCTGCTGCGTTGATCGCTCTCACTAACTGCGGCGATTGCACGAACGCCACAAATTGCAGATTCAGCCGTTCTTTTCTTTTAAAACGATAGTTTTAATCTATTGTACAATTAGCCAACGCACTAACTGGAGGAAGCAATGAGAATTCCTTTATGTGCGGTTTCAGCCTCACTGCGTGATAGCAAGCAACTGACACTGGCAGCGAGCGGCACAACGTAATCTGCAATCTTGCATTCGTGAGTTCTGAATCGAATTCAATCAACGCGATCGCCAGAGCTAAAGACGGCTTTCCTTCGTCTTCTTTTTGACAATGGTTATGTGTATGGCATCAGGCATAATTGCCAAGGAGCAAGCTTCAGTCTGCTGCAAGTCGCTGATATTTTCAAAGCCCTAGTCCTACCTAAGAAGGAATACAGTGCGGGGCTTCTTTTGGTAAAAAGCTAAAAGTAAAAAAATAGCTCCTTTCACCCTTACGTATTGAAACGCGAGAATTCCCCTATCTTCGACACTGCAACCCCAGGAGATTCCCATGCCAGAAGTCATCGAAATTTATGACGATCGCATGCGTGCGCTCGTGCGCCCAGAGGCAAAACTCCAGAAGATTGCCAACGGCGCGGTCCATAGCGAGGGTCCCGTTTACTTTCACGAGGACGACAGCATTGTGTGGAGCGACGCTCACGGCAACTGCTTGTTGCGCTGGAGTGCCAATGACGGAGTGAGCGTCCTGCGGCACCCGTCCGACTATCAAAGCGGTAACTATCGCGACTTGGAGGGTCGTCTCGTCGCTTGTTCGTCGGGGAAGCGTGCTATTATACGACGCGAACACGACGGTCAGTGGAAGGTTTTAGTAGACCGTTACCAAGGCAAGCGCCTCAACAGCCCGAACGATCTGGTGGTGAAGCGTGACGGTACGATCTGGTTCACTGACCCGCCCTATGGACTCACGGAACCAAACCAAGGGTACGGCGGCGAGCAAGAACAAGACGGATGTTTCGTGTACCGCTTCGACCCGGCGACTGGTGAGATCGATGCTGTTGTGACGGACAGAAAGCGCCCCAACGGACTCACCTTTAGTCCAGATGAACGTCTTCTCTATGTGTCGGATACCTCTGCCTTCAATATCCCTGATGGGGATCATGATATCCGCGTGTACGAGGTCGTGAACGATCGCCATGTGACGAACAGTCGTGTGTTCGCAGTCATCGAGCCAGGTCAACCCGATGGAATGCGTGTGGACGAGCATGGTAACATCTTTACTAGCTCAGAGGATAGCGTACAGGTGTACGCGCCCGACGGCACCCGTTTAGGAAAAATCTTAGTGCCAGAGACAAGCGCTAACCTCACTTTCGGAGGTCCGGGACGCGATCGCCTCTTGATTACGGCAGGCAAATCCTTATATGCCATCGACCTCAACACCCGTGGAGTGCAACAGCCTTGACGGCGCGATTGATCGTAAAATCTTGATGGACTTGAAATCACAAAACGTTCTACGATAGCCAAATTCAGGGAGCAAGGTAAAAGCTGACCATGATTTACAAATTTGCTATTGGCTTCGCGCTGGCTTTTGTATTTGCCGCCGCTAGTAAGGTATCATCTAATCTGCCAGAACTCGGCCCAAACCTGCTTAGTTCACTCAATACTGTGTTTCCTGGCGGAATCCAAGGTTGGACGCTTTTACTGCTGAGAGTTGGCGTCGGCGTGTTATTCGTGCTGCACGGCTATCCAAAGATCACCCATCTTCGGCAGTGGGCTGATTCTCTGCATATGCCTATCTTTCTTTGCTTTCTATCCGCGCTGTCTATGGTGGGCGGCGGAATTTTCCTGATTCTTGGACTCCTTACACTACTAGCGAGCTTACCGATTCTAGGCTCAATGGCGTTTGCAATGTTTTTAGAAATATCACAAGGGTTGACTTTTGTAGCTCAAGATCCATACTTAATTCCGGACGATCAGTATAAGGGTCCAAATGGAAAAGGCGAACCGCCAAGCTGGGAAAAGGCTTTTATGTACTGCTTAATGCTGATTGCGATCGCAGTTTTAGGTCCTGGTGCATATTCGCTGGATGCTCTCATTTTTGGACGGTGATGAGGATGAGCGCGGCGATTTTCGTTCCTTGGCGATCAGCTCATTTTCTTCTAGGGCGTACCTCGAAAGCTAGATCGGCGCGGTAAAAACACACATCAAACTCTGAAAAGAAATTCATCTGTCCAAGTATCAGAGGTGCTTCTCTGGATTCTGTCCATGCAAACGCCAGAAGAACAGGTGAAAACTCGGCAACTGTAGCTGATAGCACTAAGCCACGTGCTTCAAGACGAGCCAGATTGCCGCTTAACTGGACTGGGACTGTTTGCTCCTCCCAGACTGCTCCCAGTTGCAGACCAACTTCGTAAGGCAACACATTGACGCTTGCACCTGTATCCAACAAAGCCATAATTTCCACAGAGCGGTTTTTGTAGGTCAATGTCAGTGGTAGATACGGCATGGTGCTGGAAAGACCAAGGCTGTTGCTTCGCTTGATGAACGGAAATCGTCTGCCGTCAAGCATTGTCTTCCTGTCTTGCTTGGGTGAGCAGTTCAGACAATGTCTGGGCGGCTTCATACGCCTCGTAGGGAGACCAAACCACTGCTTCAGTTGATGCAAGTTGCGCTAGTAGTAAGTTTTCTGACTCTGTGTTATCCAGTGGTTCTAAAGTGCAGCCTTCCTCCTTCGCCACTGCCAGCAGCAGAAAATGGATGAGGCGCAATTTGTCCTGGTGTGATAGTTGACTGACAGCAGGTAGCAGTTCATTTAGCGGCATATCGCTACTTGTGAAAGGCTTTAATGATAACTCCATGTTACGCTAGCAGCAAAGGTAATTGAGGCTGCCTTCCTTGCAGCAGAGGCAATGGCTGAATATCAAGCAGGCAAAACACAACCACTAGATCCAGAAACTCTGTGAAGTCGCGTACAACAACTAAGTTTCGCAAAGCTTTTGCCGATTTACCAGAGCAAGTTCAAGACCAGGCACGCGAGGCTTATCGTCAGTTCAAAAAAGACCCTTGGCATTCGAGTCTTCGCGTTAAACAGGTGCTTTACTGAATTGCCTATTTACTCTGCTCGTGTCGGTAAGAATTATCGCGCCGTCGGTCAACGTGATGGAGACTCCATTGTCTGGTTTTGGATTGGTACACATGCAGATTATGACAAGTTACCATCCAACTTTTCCTTTGTTGCTCCCATAAGGATCGGCTATGATGCCAAATGAAGGGCTATCCACATTTTGAAGTCATGACTGAATTACTTCAGCGCGTTATTGCAGAACTTGAGAAGCTGCCAAAAGAAGAGCAAAATGCGATCGCTACTCGTTTCCTCGCTGAACTAGAGGATGAGCGGTCGTGGAAGTTTAGGTTTGAAGCCACAACAGACAATCAGTGGGATCGTCTAGCTGAGATGGTACGTCAGGACATTGCTGCTGGCGACATTACCCCTCTGGCTGAGGTTTTTCCATCTGAGTCATGAATTCAAGTGTTACGAAAGCATTTCGCAAGCAACTTAATCAGCTTCCTGTATCGGTTCAAGAACAAGCTGCCAAAGCCTACGCTCTTTGGCGTTCAGATCCATACCATAGCAGTCTTCAGTTCAAACAAGTTAGTCAGCGTCAACCAATCTACTCAGCTCGTGTTGGACTGAACTACCGATCTCTCGGATTACTAGACGAAGATCATATCTACTGGTTCTGGATTGGCATACATACAGAGTACGATCAGTTGCTTCAACGGTTGTAACCCCAGCAGCCTGAATAGTCAGGACTTACGCACACTCTACGAATTCTTGGCGCTCTTGCCGCCTTGGCGGTTCGATAAATTAAGCTTTTTGGCAATTTTTGCGTAAGTCCTGATTTTATAGCAACCGCTAGGGCGGTTAGGACGCTAGACGTAAGACATCCTC
>CAZZYE010000227.1:0-9610 GCA_964658145.1 uncultured Stigonema sp. | reverse complement strand
CAGCGTTTTCCTGGCTTGACTAAGGCTAACCAACAGTTATGCTGTCGCTCTTCCAAAAGTAATACTTCTATTTCTGCACCAGTGGACTTACGACCATACAGTCGCGCCGGAACGACTCGTGTATTATTCATTACCAATAAATCTCCGGGTTGCAGTAGCTCTGGTAAGTCATGGAAAATATAATGTTGTTCGCCTACCTCTTTACCTGTACTAGTATAATTTACCACTAGTAGCTTAGAGCTATCTCTGGGAACTGCTGGGTTTTGGGCAATGAGTTCTTGAGGTAATTTATAGTCATACCCAGCTAAAGAACAATCTAATTCAAAGTCTTCCATCCTAGGGTTAGATGTTGCGTTCAAATTGGCTTTCCTGAAAACTTGGTGGTTTCTGATCTCCTTTATACTGAACTTTAATGCTTCACCGCTAAATTTCAGACCTAGTACATGACGGCGGAAATAAAGCGGACATACCCTGCGGGAAGAGTCGCCTAGTAGCGGGAAAACCGACAACATGCGCGCTGACTCACCGCTGCGCGTCTACGGAATTGCAAGATCGCCTGCAACTCAAGCTTTTTTAATTTTTAATTTTTAATTCCGCGCAGCGGTACTAGACTTGAACGTTAGGTAACACGTAAATACTAATATGAAAATTGGGTAAACCTCCCCATTTAAAAACGGGGGCTTTTACCCTAGCGGTTAGTGTGGTCTATCTACCAATAATAGAGATGTAGGATTGGCTTTGATCCCAAGCACCGAAATGGAATACTTGTACTACCTGGCAAATGCCAGTCTAACTCTGAGGGTTATTGAATTCTTGCACACCCGACCCCGGATACCTGTTTCGTTCGTCACCGTAATTCATCAGATTGATGGTTGGGTGGTGAGGATCAAACTCAGGGGTCACGTCTCAGCCCAAGAAGATGGGGACTTTCATGCTTTTTTAAATGAATTAGGAATTAGCTTCGAGCCGCCAATGCGGGTCCAGATGGCACTTTGGAGTTTGGAAGCAGGTCAGTGTCCTGTAGACGTGATGCGTCGTTACCAAGTAGCGATAGTGTCTCATGGTAGCCCAGAGAGAGAGGAAATCGAGGCTTTCCGTCAACAGTTTGTCAGAGGATTAGGCTACTGTCCAGAAACACTGGCGTGATACTATTCAGTTTTAATGCTGCTACAATAAATGAATTGTTACTAATAGACATCTCCAGAAATGATGTAGTAGGGGCGAACGGCCGTTCGCCCCTACCTAGGGTTGTAAACAACGCACAATTAATTTCTGGAGATGTCTAATGGGTAGTGGCTAAGTCAAAAGCCACTACCCGCTAACTATTGAAGAGTCAAAAGCTGCTGGAATGTATTCTTGCAGCGTTAACTCATATCCGCCAGCTGATGCACAGGCTAGAGCTTCCTGGTTAACTGTAACCGCAGCCAGATCTGGTGATAGTGTTTGATATTGGACAATAGCAACATCAAATCGGCAGGTGTAATCTGCCTTCTGGGGATAACGAGCTAAAAATATCTCCGCTGTCAGCCAAAGTTTCGTTTGCTTTTTGAGGGCGATCGCACTTCTTCCCCCAGCATCCCAATTCCCTTGGCTGCAAGTTTTGACTTCAACAAATGCCAATGTCGGTTGTGAGTATTGGGTTTTCCCCTGCTCCCCACTGTGTTGGGCAATAATGTCAATTTCTCCCAATTTGCAACGCCATCGACGGTGCAGAATTGCCCATCCTTTTGATTGTAACCATTGGGCAACCAGGTCTTCTCCTCTGAAACCTATATCATGATAATTATATAGAGGATGTATTGCCATAGGCTAAAAAATAAGATGAATTCTAAATTTAACAATCCACTTTGGACCAGTATACTCAATGTATTGCTTGTTCTGGTATTTTGCATAACAATTGTAGGTGAGGCTCCACTAGCTTTGGCACTCGATTACAACGGAGAAATTTTGCTTGGGGCTGATTTCTCAAGACGTGATTTAACAGACTCCAACTTTACTAGAGCAAATCTCCGTAGTAGCAACTTTAGCTACGCTAATTTACGTGGTGTTAGTTTCTTTGCAGCAAATTTAGAGTCAGCTTCTTTAGAGGGGGCTGACCTCACAAATGCCACATTAGGCTCAACTCGTTTGATCAAAGCAAATTTGACAAATGCGGTGTTAGAGGGTGCGTTTGCTACTAATGCCAAGTTTGATGGTGCGATCGTTGACGGAGCTGATTTTACTGATGTGCTGCTGCGTCAGGATGAGCAAGACAAATTGTGTAAGGTTGCTCAAGGCACTAATCCCACTACAGGACGGGCTACACGTGATACTTTGTTTTGCCCGTAGTTTTTCGTAGGGGCACACTCTAATAATTAATAACGGCTAATGGTGAGACAGCCCTTGCAGCTTGTTTCACTCATTCAGGATCTGCGATAGCGCATTAGCGATAGCGAAGCGATCTTCGGGTACCCCCGCGTCGGCACGAGCGTCACCCGAAGGGCTAATGGAAGATTGGCAATTAGCAATTAGCAATTATACTCGCCACGACTATAACTGTACCGATGAAGATGATGCCTACTTGCTAGGTACCAACAACTGCGCGAACCCCACAAAATCTGAAAATGCCACCTTGACGCTTCAAACCTTGGATAGGATCTCAGATCTAAAAATTTAGTTAGTTGTGACATTTTTGACAATATGTACGCAAATATGTTCGTCAGCTTTGCTCACTCTTCACTGTCTGCGGTAGTAAATTCGTCATCTTTACTGTCATGCTTTTCGCAAGTGGTGGACGAACCTAGAAACAACTAGTGCATCAGGTAAAAATAATGAAAAGGCTGATTAAAAGCGTTGCTGCCAGTTTGGTTGTATCGGCAAGCATTCTTGCTCCTATCAAGACGTTTGCAGTTACTAGGACTGTTGTTGTTATACAACAACCAAGACAAAGTCCACCAACTCAGACAAGCAATAATTCTGTCCGTGGCTATAGTTCTATAACGACACGTGATGATTCCCGTCTCTACTGTGTTAACCACAGTGTGCCGATTTCATCTACTGTGAAGCAGTGTACTTACCCAAGCACAGGTCGTCGCTAAGGTACGGCTATAGCTTTTTTGAAAGAACCAGTCAGAGGGAACAGGGAACAGGGAACTCTTAACAGTGTATCCCACGGCGCCCATCCGTGGGATTGAAGCAAGGACGCAGAATTTCAAAGCGCCTACGCCAGAACGAATTTCATCTTTCTTATAAAGTGCGGCTCTAAACCCACCTATGTAGTTTTCTTGGTTTCATATTCACTGGTTCGAGTTAAGAGTTAAGAGTTCCCTTTTTTTTTGTAAAATCTGCTACATTAAAGTATTAAGATATAATTATGCTAAATTTAAATCTACTGAGAAAAAACGGGTGCTTAGTGTTCACCCAAATAAAAGTTAATGAAACGCTCAAGCCAACTATTGAAAACTTTTGGTTCACCATTGTAAAACTGCCACCGGAGTAAATGATATGGCAGGTCAACCATTCCAAGTTCTATTAGTTGAAGATAATTATGGCGACGTCCGCCTGCTGCGCGAGTTATTATCGGATGTCACATCTACTCAGTTCCGGCTCTTGCATGTGCAGCAGCTGGACGAGGCGCTAAAGTGTCTGGAACAAGAAAGCTTTGATGTGATTCTGCTAGACCTCGTGTTACCAGATAGTCAGGGAATAGAAACTTTTGTCAAGATGCATCGTCAGGCTAGTGCCATTCCCATCATCGTGTTCACAGGTTTTGACGATGAAACCCTGGCAATTAGGGCAATGCAGGAGGGAGCGCAAGATTATTTAGTTAAGGGACAAGTGAATGGTGACTTGCTAACGCGCTCTATGCGTTATGCTATTGAGCGTCAGCGTACAGAAGAAGCACTGCGACAGAGTGAAGAGCGATTTCGGGTAGCGCTGAAAAACTCACCGATTGTTGTCTTCAATCAAGATCGGGAGTTACGTTACACATGGGTTTATAACTCTGGTTTTGGGTTCACGGCTGAAGAGATATTGGGCAAACGAGATTCGGATTTCATGGTTGCTGAAGATCAGCAGCATCTGTTGGCTATCAAAAATCGTGTACTCACCACTGGGATCGGAACCCGACAATTCGTATGTATCACAACCCCACAAGGGACTAAATATTACGACTTGACCGTAGAACCATTGCGTAATGAGTCCCAAGAAGTTGTAGGAATTACCTGTGCCGGCATTGACATCAGCGATCGCAAAGAGTCCGAAGAGAAAATCCGCCAACAAGCGGCATTGCTTGATGTTGCCACTAATGCAATTCTTGTGCGAGATTTAGAAAACCGCATTTTATTCTGGAACAAAGGTGCACAAAATCTGTACGGGTGGCTGGCGAAAGAAGTTTGTGGCAAAAATGCCAACGAGTTTTTGTACCAGGAAATGCTACAGTCGGAAGTTGATGCGGCTCTTTTAACTGTTATGCATAAAGGCAAGTGGCAGGGCGAGTTAGCTAAAGTTACTAAAGATGGTAGGCAAATTCTGGTAGAAAGCCATTGGACGTTAGTGAGTGATGAAAACGGAAAGCCGACATCGATTCTTACTGTTGACACCGACATCACCGAGAAAAAACACCTACAATCTCAATTATTCCGCGCTCAACGCTTAGAAAGCATCGGCACACTGGCTAGTGGTATTGCCCACGATCTTAACAATATCCTAACACCTATTTTAGCAGTAGCTCAACTGTTGCCCCTAAAATTTCCCCACATCTACGAGCAAGATCAGCACCTGCTGCAAATACTAGAAGACAGCGCCAAACGTGGTGCGGATTTAGTCAAGCAGGTTTTGTCCTTTGCAAGGGGGGTGGAAGGAAAGCGCATGACTTTGCAACCTAAACACCTGATCAGGGAAGTAGGAAAGATTCTCAAACAGACGTTCCCCAAATCCATCGAAATTTACATTGATCTACCGCAAAATCTGTGGATAGTATTTGGAGATAGTACACAGATCCATCAAGTGTTGATGAATCTGTGCGTCAACGCCCGCGATGCTATGCCCAATGGTGGCACTTTAAGTATCTCTGCCGAAAATCTGTTTATTGATGAAAACTATGCTCGCATGCACGAGGATGCCAAAGTCGGACCTTACACCGTAATTACTGTTGCGGATACTGGATTTGGCATTCCTGTAGAAATCATCGATAGAATTTTCGAGCCATTTTTTACGACAAAAGAACTGGGCACAGGAACTGGACTAGGGCTTTCCACCGTGATTGGCATCATCAAAAGCCACGGTGGTTTTGTGAACGTGTCAAGCGTTGTGGGAAGTGGCACCCAATTTCAGGTGTACTTACCAACGGTGGAGGGAATAGAAACACAGTCAGCACCTCTACTGACGGTGCTGACGGGAGGTGGAGAATTGATTCTGGTTGTAGATGATGAACCCTCGATTCAAGAAATTACCAAAGCCTCTCTAGAAGCTTACAACTACAAAATTCTGACTGCTAGTGATGGCATTGAGGCGATCACGCTCTATGCCCAACACAAGGATAAAATCAAAGTTGTGCTGATGGATATGATGCTACCCACCTTGGATGGTTTAACTGCCATCCGTACCATCCAAAAAATCAACCCACAGGTAAAAATTATCGCCACTAGCGGACTCATGTCCAGTAGTAAGCTAGCGTTAGCAGCTTGTGATGGTGTCAAAACATTTTTGTCAAAGCCTTATACTGTGAAAGAATTATTGCACACTTTACAGATGGTTTTGTCTTGAAATAGTCCATGCGTAGGGGCGGAAAAGACTTACCCATTAGAAAGGACAAATGCAGGGAGTAGAAAAATGTGATATTTTAGGTCAAGTAGAATTCGTGTCTCAACTTTTTGGAGTTGCTGCATAATCCGATCCGTTTGAGAAGGATGGTTTGTCCTCAATCAGTTTCTGCAACACAACCCCTGTCTGTGCCTAAGACTGCACGTCGTCAACTAACCGCGACAGGTAAACTGCATGAGTAAAGTCGGGCGCGATCGCACTTCCGTAGGTGATGTCATCGTGAAGGGCGGCGTAGAGTCCCGCGACATTGGCGGCTGTGTCTGGCATCGCTCCCATCTCGCTATCGTCGATCAACTGAGGCTGACCATTCAGCGACAAGCGGAGGCGACCTGTTTGAAATCCCCTGACCGCGCCTCCGTCTAGCGCGAGAATGCCCGTTTCTCCAACCACTTCCAAGCGAAACGGTGACTCAGGGGGGCGACCGCCCGCCACTTCTATCGACAGCGCCCCGCCACTAGCAAGGTGCGCCTGCACGAGCAGGTGATCGGGGATTGATCGCGCCTGCCGCTTCGAGTCGTCGCCGACTTGGATTTCGGGGTACTGGATCGTGGTCAGCGCACTCACGTCTTCAAGCTGACCCAGCACCATGATGGCGAGATCCAGCGCATGACCACCGTGAATCGTTACGAGGGTGGCACCGTTTTCGGCGTTCTCCAGGTAGGCATCTGCCGCCGCCATTTTCCGACCGAAAGCGCCCGTGCTGGAGTAAAGTCGGGCACTGAGCACGCGACCGATCGCAGCCGACGCGACGAGATCGCGGGCGCGATGCGCGGCGGGGTTCATTCGCGCCTGAAGCCCGATCGCCACGTGGACTCCGGCATTGTGGGCGGCTGCCGCAATTTCCTCGGTTTCGCTGAGGTTGCGACCGAGCGGCCACTCGCAGTAGATGTGCTTGCCCGCCGCGAGAGCGCCTAACACCAGATCGCGATGGTCGGGCACCCTGACGCAAACCGCTACAAGGTCAACATTGGGATCTCGGATCAGGTCTGCTGCATTACCGTAGGCTGACTTGGCACCGAAGGCAATGGCTGCTGCGTCGGCGGTTTCTTGTCTGTGCGTGGCGACCGCCGCAAGTTCCAATCCTGCAAGCTTCTGAACTGCGACGACGTGTGACTCCTTCGCCCAGCCGCGATTCGCGCTAGCACCGATAATTCCGACACGTAAAGGTTTTGTCATAGTCCTATCCTCTTGGTAGTGATTGCCGAGCCAGCCTCGGCTTTTGTTGGGTGAGCTTCCGCTCTTGAGAAATTCCGAGAGCGATCGCGTTCATGAGGATACCCTCCTGAACACCAATCTGTCTGAACCGAGCGATATAGGTTGAGTATAACTGTTACTACAAAATCAATAATCGGTGATTTTTGCAATACATTCATGCATGAGCTACCTTAGTTCTTGTACTCAGGTGTAGGGAGTGATCGCTCTCGATGGATGATCGATTTGAGTTAATTCAAAGTTTTGTAGCGGTGGCGCAAAAGCTGAGCTTTGTGGAAGCGGCTGATAGCTTACAAGTCGATCCCTCTGCACTGAGTCGCCGCATCCGACGCTTAGAAAAGCGATTAGGCGTGCGGTTGTTCAACCGCAACACGCGCCGGGTGGCACTGACCGAAGCGGGAATTGTGTATTTATCTCACTGCCAAGAAGTATTGGCAAAACTAGATCAGGCGGATGCGATCGTCTCACACTTGAGTACAGAGCCGCGTGGGTTGCTGCGGGTGACGCTACCTGTGATTTTTGGACAACGGCAGATTGCGCCTCTCCTGCCTGAATTTCTTGATCGTTACCCTCAGATTCATCTCGACCTCTCGTTCACGGATCGATTCGTGGACATCCTGGAAGAATCGCTCGATGTTGCCATTCGCATTGGTCAAGTTCAGGATTCTCAACTCGTTGTGCGTCGCTTAGCTCCCAATCGCCGCGTTTTATGCGCTTCACCTGCCTATCTGCAAAAGTACGGTTCACCTCAATCCCCAAAGGAGTTAGCACAGCACAGTTGTTTAAACTTCTCGCGACTTGCGACAGGAGATATCTGGCACTTGTCGCGCCAAAACCAACGGATTTCGATACCCGTTAAAGGTAGGCTTAGGGTTGATGATGGAGAAGCATTGTATCAAGCGGTGTTAGGAGGGTGTGGAATTGGGCTGATAGCAACGTTCATTGTGGGAGACGCACTTAGAACTGGACAACTGGTAACAGTGCTGGATGATTGGAAATCCCCAACCACTGATATTTTTGCAGTGTTGGGCATCGGGCGATACACTCCTGCCAAAACCCAGGTTTTTTTCGATTTTTTAGTTGAGCGATTTCGCGATCCGCCTGATTGGGACGTGAGTTAGGAGCGATCTCGCTATTGTTGATATCGAATTGCTTGTTTCCGGGACTACTATGTACCTTTGACGCGAAGCATACTCCTAGGACCAGCCCTTTCAAGGTGTCTAATTCCCATTTTTTGCCTGAGCCAGTAATTTAGCAGTAGAGACAGGTTGTGTTGCAAAAATTTGTTGAGGACAGAAAACTCATCCTGGAAGGGAATTAGTTATGCAGCCACTCCAAAGATTTCATTAACGAATTTGACTCGTTCGTGTTCTAGATTTGAGCAAGCGCGACGGCGGCACACCGCGAACACTCAAGCGCCCATTAAAAAATGAGCCTGCCATAAACGACTTTGCTCCTTCTACCTCGCAACAACGCTTCCGGGTGACGAGATATGAGCAATTTTTTTAGCTGCTATAAACTGCTGTCAAAACGCGCTCAAAAGCTGCGAATGGTTTCCCAAAAGATGTTATTCTAACTCTTGAAGGTCAATACCCAGAGCTTCTAACTGCTCAGGAGAAAGCGATCGCAGCTTTTCGGTCAATTTGACTCGCTTCTTTTGTTCCTGTTCTGTATCTGTTAGCACCCAATTGCCCTCTGAATCGTACCAGCGCAACCATTGGCGAGTAATGCCTTCAAACTCTCCTTGCCACACACCTAATCCCAACTTCAACTCAGGAATCCAAAAGCGAGGATTGTCAGAGTCTATGGTTTGCTCTTGGTAATGTCCTCCTTCTAGTTGGAACCCACGTAAACGATTCGTATAGCGACTAAATACTGCATAGTAGGGCACTCGTAAAATGCGCTCATAAACATCCCATTTTTTGGGAGGAGTTTCTTTCACACCTTGCCCATTGTTCTGCTCAGATTCAGAACTAGTTATGCTTAAAGCATCAGTTGTTGTTTCAGCAACCATTGGTTCTAACTCTGCATAATCGCCCAAATCTTCTTTCTGAGTACCTGGTGAAAGTAGTTCAATCACCACAAAGGGATTCACTCCTTCTTGCCAAATGACGTAACTAGAGCGCAAGTCGGTTTCTTCATACAAACGCGGTACATCCAACACTAAGAACCAATCCGGACGTTTGTGCCATAGAGGATGACGTACATCATAGTAGAGATTGAGGTCTGTGCCAGTGAAAATACGGTCACTTGTGTAGTCTATTAATCGTAGTGTGCGACTCAGCAACTGAGGTTGCAGGTCGTGAAATTCATCACTGCTACCAGGTTCCTCCGGGTCTTCACTTGGTAAATCATACATCGTGGGCAGCGTCAGTTTTGGAGGAAGAGGCGGATCTGTCTGTGGTATAGAGCGGCTAGTTGGCTGCATGGGGACACATAATGGATAGAACCTACTTCTGATTATGCCTGACCATTTTTTGAATTCAAAATTCAAAATTAAAAATTAAAAATTTAAGAAATAATTTTGAATTGCGATCTTAGGGGTACAGGTTCCCCTGTTTTTAACCATGGAAAACAAAAAAAGCGCAGCATCCTT
>CAZZYE010000226.1:0-9617 GCA_964658145.1 uncultured Stigonema sp. | reverse complement strand
ACCAGAACCAGGATGTGGTGGGCAGTGCCCACCCTACACTACTTAAAATTTTTCAAGAATGATTTAGGATTCCTATAGTACTACCCACTGTGCCCCGATCAATTAACCGAACTCAAATCACCTGATCAAAGCACTAAAGGGACAACGACTAGCTTGCTGTTCAACAGTTGCTGATTTCTCTCCACCGCTCCATAGTCGCTTCACAAAACCCCAAAAAGTTTTTTGCTGTTCACCAGTTGCTGGTTTTTTGCCTGCTGTCAACGTCTTTAAAAACAGGCTGTTGTCGAAGAAGTGTTCGACACGAAGAATTTTTAAGTCATCAGTGACTTGTGCAACACTCATGCCGACGATCTCCACCGTTTCTCCTGTAGGTGCATAATCTTTGTATGGACCACTAAAAGTTCCCCAATGCCGCCATTTAAAGGTAACATTCGGTGGAGCCGAAAAAACTTCTAGCACTTCCCACAAAAATCCTTTGGGAAATGCTGTGTGGAACAGTTTTCCTGAGGATTCAAAGGTTTCATCAACTGCTTTGTAATGTTCTGTGTCGCCGATAAATAAATTGTAAGTACCAGCCGCACTCACATCTGATGCTGTGTATTCTGGACCACCATTACTACTCATACGAAACTTTTCCTTCACAACTGACAACCACTGCTGAGGGTTGGTTTTAAAGGATACCTCCAGTTCAAAGGTTCTAACTAAGTTTTGCACGATCGCTTCTAGTGAATCTTCTTGGTGGTTACGTGTACTTTCTTTTGCAAGACCTGCTTTTGAATGGGAATAATCCGGAGGCGTTTGAAAGCGCCATTCTACATCTGTGCTTTGTGCAATAACAGTATCTCTTTCCTGTACCCAAAGCGGAAGGTTATTAGATTGTGTTGCGCTCATAAAAGTCTTTCCCTGAGATTTAACTTGCGTTCTGGTCAACCAATTTCCAGATTTCGCAGACCCCTTCCCCTCTACCTTCAGTTATCAATTAACAATTAACATTTAACAATTAACTGTTTCATCTCACGGACTGCTCTTTCCATACCAACTAATGCAGCCCGACTAACGATGGAATGACCAATGTTAAGTTCTTCCATGTTCGGAAGACAAGCCACAGGATGGACGTTCCAGTAGGTCAGTCCATGACCGGCGTTGACGCGCAATCCGAATTGAATTGCTTGCTCACACCCAGACGCCAGCACGGCTAATTCCTGCTTGCGACTTGTTTCATTTCCAGCTTCAGCATATCTCCCGGTGTGCAGTTCTATAAATTTCGCCTGCACCTTGACAGAAGCTACAATTTGTGGTATATCAACGTCGATAAACAGACTAACTGGAATGTCAGCACTTTGCAATTTATCAACGACTTCTCCGATTCTAGCAATTTGACCGACGATATCCAGTCCACCTTCTGTGGTCACTTCTTCCCGCTTTTCGGGGACTAAAGTGACGTAATCAGGTTTAATGTCGAGGGCGATCGCTACCATTTCATCAGTAGCCGCCATCTCTAAATTCAGGTGCGTTCTCACCGTTTGTCGCAACAGGCGCACATCCCGTTCTTGAATATGCCGCCTATCTTCCCTTAAATGTACAGTAATGCCATCTGCACCGCCTAATTCTGCCAGTACCGCCGCCGCCACAGGGTCTGGTTCCACCGTCCGCCGCGCTTGGCGGATGGTAGCTATGTGATCAATATTAACGCCAAGTGTAGGCACAACCCTAGTATCTCCGTATCCACAGTTTTCCGCAGGCTTATTATACCGGAAATAGTGGGAGTCAGGAGTTTTCCAATCAAAACAGCAGATTTTACAACCAAGCTCGCTCGTATTGCACAGGCAAAACTTTATCCTGTCTTAACTGTTTAGCAGCAGATGACCAGTAAACTCACAGGTGAACGCTCGATAATCAAGCGCTAGCTAAAATCCAGCTAGATGCATATATCCAACAACAGTCGGCACCCCAATACGAAATCGATTCAGTTCCCGATGTATTCGGGGAACTCTGAGGAGTAGGTAAACGTAGTCGGGCATTATTTCCATTAAGATCGCGCAAATGTTAGCAACGGATGACAGAACGGATGTAACGGATGATTTAATTGTGAGACGACGAGCATAGCGCATCCGTTACATCCCGTACCTTCGCCGTTGCCAGTCTACACTCGTCTAATGATGGTCAAGCCGTCTCGCAAAGGCAGCATCACCTGTTCAACGCGCTGATCGTTCTTCACAATGCGGTTGAAGTTGGCGATCGCCTCCCCATTTGCCGAACGCTCTTGAGCTGGAAGATAAGGCTGTCCTTGTAACAATGTATTGTCTACGCAGATGAAGCCCTGGGGAGAGAGCAAGTTAGAGTCCAGCAACATCTGGAAATACTGCACGTACTCTTTTTTATCGGCATCAATGAACACCAACTCGAATGACTCTCCCATAGCAGCCAGCTTGCCAAGGGTTTCCAGCGCCGGTCCCACTTCCACATGAATTTTCTGTCCGTGGGGGGATTGACTAAACAATGAAGTTGCAAACTCCGCTACATAAGCATCTACTTCGCAAGCCACTAAACGCCCATCACTAGGCAGTGCTTCTGCCATCGCCAGTGCTGAGTAGCCTGTGAACATCCCGATGTCTAACACAGTTTTTGCCTGTGTCATGTAGACAAACATTTTTAGCGTCTGTCCCTCGACATGTCCTGAAAGCATTTCCTGCTCTAATTCTCGTACTGTAGAGCCGGAGGTAAATCGCTCTTTCCAAGCCTCTTGCTGGGTCTTTTGTGCGATCGCCGCCAGCGCCGCTGACTCGGAGGTAGTACACTCATCTAGATAAGGATCTAAACCTGCTGCTAGACGCAAGCATTGCTGTAGGTGCGCTGCTAGACTAGGGTTTGACTCTGCCATGCGCACAGCGCTTTCGAGATGGTGTACTAAAATACTCAGTGGCGTCACTGGACGACCTTTTTCGACGTTGACAACATTAGACATTGTTGGCACTCCCAACCAAGTTTGCCTCATCACCGATCAGGTAGCTGTTTATATTTTGCTCAACACTGCTGACGTAAGCGTCTATTCCCGCACCAGCACGGGGGTATGTGGAGCAGATCTGCTTGTGTTCAACCAAAGCAGCGTCTAATTCTTCACGAGTCAAATCGTTGACGAAGAAGCATTCGCCAATTGGTTTAGGCATCGCCGCACGCTGCAACCCGTCCCGTGTAAGCGTTATGGACTTGGTGGCGTACCACAACAAATCGCTATCAAGCAGATCGTGGTCGAGAGAAAGACCGATCCGACTCATTAATCCTAAGATGCGATCGCGATCGGTGGTTGTGATATAACCTCGCATTCCGGCGATCGTGGCTGAGAATGCCATGTCAATATTTACCGCATGACCGTGCAACAGTGGCACATTCGGAGTTAGTTCCAGTGTCGGACTCCAAGTGTGTCCGTAAGCAATGACGCGATCGAGCATCAATTCGTGGAGATTCGGCGTCTCCAACTCCAGCATCGTCTTAATCGCCTCGTAATTTAGGCGATGCGCCACATCCTTTAGTTCAGGAGTGCCATCAATGTAGCCAAAGTGTGTACGCAGTAAATCTTCCCCATACTCATACAACAGCTCAAATACTTCAGCGTTTGAAACCACCGCAATCTTCACAAGTTCTGCCATTCCGTTACGAACTTGATCCGTAGGGAGTGTCCGCAAAAACGAGAAGTCTAGGAAAACTTTCTTGGGTGGGTGGTAAGCGCCCAAACGGTTTTTCAGCTTACCGTGATTGACAGCTACCTTGATGGCTACACCCGCATCAACTAAAGCGATCAGAGTCGTAGGAACGCGGATGTAGTTTGTGCTGCGCCGATAAGCCGCGCAGGCGAAGCCAACGACATCTAAGACTAATCCTCCACCAACCACCAGAACTGGCTCTTTCCGCAACAAATTAAATGCAGAGAACGCATCAATAACCGACAAAAACGTGTTGATAGTTTTGGCGTTCTCCTCTATAATCACTGGGTAGATAGTGAGGTCAATGTTGTAGTACTTGAAGTATTGTTCGATCTGCAAACCGTAGATTCGATTCACATTATGGTCAACAACAGCAAGACAGCGTCCAAAACCTTGATAACTATCTGCCAGTTCTATGTTCTTTACATCGAATAGTCCGTTCACGAAGGCAAGACTAAAGTCGATTTTCTCGTAGCCTTCCACATGAAATTCAGTTTCTGTTGCTGCAAACTTTGCTTCGATGATACTCATTTTTCGTGCCTTTACTTAACAGTTTTTAGGAATTCAGCAATACATCTGGTGCCAAATCAGGTTTCTGCCCAAACGCGAACCAGCGCATTGCTTGAAACCGAAAACTGATAAACACTTTAAAACGTCTGGCTTTTCCAACTGAACAAGAGGAATACAGCCCAAAAGTACTTTTAATTTGAGGCATTTAGTACCACAACAAGAAACTATCGGTTATATTAAATAATTTTCTTACAGATTGGCATCACTAAAGCAGTGTAGTGGAAATCTAACTTCATTTTCCACTTACCCAAAGGCTGATGATTTATCTTACACACATGATTCTGCAAGTTTATCAGTTGACACTCCGTCGCTGTTTTGATATAGGGATATTAAAGAGCTTCCACTCTTTATATCGTCATTGACTGAGGTTCCCAGGCACACCCCGGTTGCCTCTTTAGGCGGAGTGTTATTTCCTTACACCTCGTTAGTTCGAGTGTTGGGCTTAAATTCCGACGAGTCCCGCCGTACTAAAAGTATTTTACCAGATATGTGACTTAGTACAGAATTGCACAAATTCGTAGCGTTATGTTCGTAGTTGCGCTAAGCGCGCTAAAGCACAACTACAAGCCTTTGATTATGATACGGATTTATGAAATGCAGTACTTAGATTAAAAACAAGAGCGTTGTGCTACATCCCCTATCTGAAGCATAGATGAGCCTGCTTTAGACTGACGCATTATCTGGGGTTTTGCACTTCTCGCTATTCTTTATAAATTTTGCCAATCAATGGGTAGAGTAAGAACTCCTGCCGCCGCCATCACTTGTCCACAACCCATATAGTTTGAAATCGTATAAAGCATTGCTTTATCTAACATCATTCTTAAGGTATAAAACCTAAGGGGGGCAACAACATAGCTGGAAATAGTTATCTTACCCTAACGAGATTGCTAGACTGTAAAGGGGAGATATGACAGAGAAAGGACTGTACCTGCTTTAGTCCTTTGTATCCAATAAATAAATGGAGTAAAAACATGAATCTTATTGCTTGGGTTGTGTTAGGTCTGCTTGCAGGTGCTATTGCTAAGGCGATCTATCCTGGTTACCAAGGAGGCAGCATTCTTGCTACCCTGGTTCTGGGAATTGTTGGTGCTTTCATTGGTGGAACATTAGCTAATTTATTACAAACTGGAAATTTGACACTTACTTCTGCAACTCTCTCGCTTCCCGGTTTGTTCATTGCGGTATTGGGTGCAATGATTGCTATCTTCTTGTACTACAAGTTTTCTAGCAGAGTATACTAATGAGAACTGCTAATAGCTAATAGCTAATGGCTAATTGCTTGACTACGATTAGCAATTAGCTATTAGCTATTAGCCATTAGCACCCCTTAGCAATGCAGAAGATTCTTATTATAAATTTACAAACTTATCTGTTGTTTCAATCAACGCACTGCGAATGCCTGGTTCACTCATCGAATGTCCGGCGTCAGGGACAACAATAAATTCTGCTGACTGCCAAGCGCAATGTAATTCCCAAGCTGATATGATAGGACACACTAGATCGTAGCGTCCCTGAACAATCACAGCAGGAATATGGCGGATCAGGTGAACATTCAAGAGTAATTGATCATCAGGTTCAAAAAATCCCTTATTGATAAAGTAATGGCACTCAATTCGTGCAAACGCATCGGCAAATTCATTTTCGCCAAACTTTTGCATGAGTTCTGGATCTGGGAACAATCTACTTGTACGAGCTTCCCAAATTGACCATGCACGCGCTGCTTCTAGTCTAATTTGTAAATCTGGACTTGTCAAGCGTTTGTAATAAGCTGTGAGCATATCGTCACGTTCAGCGATCGCAATTGGTTTGAGATATTCTGACCAAGCATCAGGAAAAATGTAGCTAGCGCCCTCTTGGTAGAACCATCGCAATTCTTTTTGTCTCAACATAAAGATGCCACGTAAAATTAGTCCCGTGCATCGATTCGTATGGGTTTGACTGTAGGCTAGTGATAAAGTACTTTCCAATCATCGGCAAAATCCGGCGGTTGTTTGTAACACCTTGTGGCGTATCCCAAAAATGGGTTGACAACGGTTTCCGGTGGTGCTGTAAATCCTATATTTTCTAACCACTGCGGTGCATGGGAACGACGACCGCTAGCATCGACTACCAAGGTACTTGGTAACTGCTCCTCACCATCATCTGTGAGCGATCGCACACGTACCCCAGTAACCTGCGTTTTGCTGGGGTTTGTCAGCAACCTAACGACGCGATGTTGTTCCACAAACTGCACTTGGGATTCCACCAGTCTTTGTCGGATTGCCCATTCCAGTAAGGGACGAGAACAGGTAAAGGAAACAATATCAGAAGGTGCAACAGCACTCTGACTCCATCCCCCTTAGCTAAAAATATGAAACTCCCGCGCCCAATCAATTGGGATCGCCCCAGCAGCACTTAATTGTGAACCGATACCGGGAAAAAGTTCCTCTAAAATCCTATATCCTCGCGCAAATAAAACGTGAGGCTGTACTGATTGCGGTACACCTTTACGCATTTGGGGTTGTAAAGGCAGTTTATCAGTTTCCACAATCGTTACCGATTCAAAGCGATCGGCAAGTACACGCGCCGCCAGCATTCCGGCAATACTACCCCCAATCACAACAGCTTTCTCCAACCTCATACTCCCGGTTGCACCTCCACTGGCGTGTTTACTCAAACTTAACAGATATCAATCCACAGAAAATTTTTCTGAAATTTTGGTATGATAATTTTGTCATACTAAAAAGTAAGATTAAGGAATTCCAAAAAATAAATTATCCAAAAAATGGTAGGGTGTGTTAGCGATAGCGTAACGCACCGTTACAGATAAAACGATGCGTTACGGACATGCGTCCTAACGCACCCTACAAGATTGGATGTTTTTTAAATTGGAAGTCCCTTAATGCAAAAAGTCACCATTAACTTGGAAGATGACATCCTGCAATTTGTAGATCAACAGGCACAGGGCAATCGTAGTGCCTACATTAATGCACTGTTGACAGAACATCGCCGCTGTGTATTTGAAGCACAAATGATTGCCGCCCTCAAGGAGGATGCTCAAGATCCAGATTATCAGGCTGAAATTGCTGCTTGGGATAGTGTTGTCGGGGATGGCATTAATTAATGTTAGGGAGAAATGCGTTGTGTAGAGACGCGACGCCCTTCGGGTTCGCAGTCCCCTACGGAGTGTCTCCCTCCGTAGGGGCTGTCTCACCAGTTGCCTACGGCGGGAAATCCGCCTGCAGCACTGGACTCACCAGTCGCCTACGGAGGGAGACACTCATAATGCGCGCTGGCTCAAATTTCGCGTCTCTACAGGTTCCTCGCCTTTCCTTGATTGTGCAAAATGAAAGGACTACAACTGCAAAACCCAACGGCGAAACAATTCCACAATAATCCGCCAGCACCCCTCAGTCTCCTCAACGACATCATGGCGCTTGAGAATCTTCAGCGCTGACTGCAAAGTCGCCTCATCCATACTTGTAGCCAAAGCTAACGCTGACGAACTTAGCCCCTCTGGATGAGGTGCTAATGTTCTGATTATCGCCTGCTGACCAGAAGCACCCCGCGCCGCCTGACCCCAAACCCCATCAAAGTAGTAGCGTCCCCGCTTGAAGAACTCAGGGTCATTGATCACTGCTTCCACATCCACCACTGTGAAGACTGGATTGCGGGGGTATCTTTGCTCGAAAACATAATCATTGTAGCGGCGAACCAACTGGAAACCCACTAGCTGCACTAGATACGGTTGACCATGTGTCAGGGCATAGATTTGATTTAGCGCTTCTACGGTGTAGTTTAGGGGAAAGTCCTCAATAGCTCGATTTGCGAGAATTTCGCGGGTAGCCCCAGGTTCCATGAAGCTAACTTTGATCGGGATGACGCTGGCATAGAATGGTTGAAAGTAGTCCCCCGCCATCTCCTCCAACGTGTGTAAACCAGCAAAGGTAAAGGCGACTTGAGAACTCTTTTGTACCAGTCCGCGCAGAAAACCCATAAAGTCTACAGGTATCTTTCCTGCTTCAATTAAATCCTCGATTTTCTCGAACTCGTCTAAGACGATGATTAAACCCTTTGTCCCTAGTTCTGCCTCCACCTGTTTCAAGTATCTTCTAAAAGTAGGGAGGGAAAGATGTAGCAGATCCGCATTAGCTGGGGGTGGAATTTGCACTACCTCAGAAATTGCATCACTCATCGCCATCAGTACCTCTGCAACTCCCAGCTTTGCATCTCCAACTTCTAGGAGGTTGACGTAGGCTACCTGTACACCTACTCCTAGACGGTTAGCGGCGTTACGCAGGATGGAAGTTTTGCCCATGCGCCTGTGACCGTAGAGAACTACAGACTGGAGTTGATAACCCTTCAGCCACAACTCTGCTAACTGTCTCATCACATCTTCCCTCCCGACGAAGAGGTTACCCTCAACAGGGTCGCCCACTATATAAGGATTACTTACAGGCTTGGTGATGGAAATTTCCCCTACTTCACCAGCTACTGACAACAGCGCTTCTTTCCAAGTTTGAGCAATTTCCACAATGAGCGATCGCTCTGCTTGTGGTATGGTTTCAGTATGGTGTAGGATGTTTGTGATTTTTCCTAATGCTCGGTTAAGGGCGAAGGCTTTGGCAGAACGAGATACAACGTGCTGAACAACTTGAACATCCTCCACAACCCGATGTAGAGATTTTAGAGTTTCCCAAGTCGCTGAACGCAGCAGCGGTTCCTGTGGGAAAGTAGGCACTTGCACAGCAGCAATAGTAGCTGGCGTCTGAGCATTGTAAAAGGCTGCGAGAGTTTGGGCAAGGGTGAACATTTCCTCACCATAAAGAAGAGAACGCACCACTGCAAAAGCCTCTAAAGCTTTCGCTGGTTGTTTTTCATGCAGATGCCAGAAACCAGCTGCTGCCGCACGGGCTGGGGTGTCTAAGCGGGTATCCTTTACAAAACGAGCCTGAAGTTGTTCTTGGCAGCGACGATCAAAGAAAAAGAAAAAAGGGAAATAGAAAAAACCTTTAAAAAACGTGAACTTGAGCGTTTCACTCAAAGAAGCCGAGGCAAAACGCAAGATTTGCCAATCGAAGGGATCTACAGCCAGCTTAGAGACATGCCAAATAATTTCCTCTGATGAGGTTTTGGCAAGTACCGTATTGACTGCTCGCACCACAGGAACGAATTGCATGGTATGTTCCAGCAGTTGATTAACATTATCCACACCTGTTTCCCAATTCTGTTGCAGCCAATTTTGCAACCGACCAGTAAGACAGGGTAGGGGTAGTGGAGTTATGCGGGGGAGTTTCCAGCTACCATTCTGAAGAGTTCGTAGATTAAAAAGTAAGCCAAAAAGCCAATTGTCTGGACGGAGTATCG
>CAZZYE010000225.1:2099-9700 GCA_964658145.1 uncultured Stigonema sp. | reverse complement strand
CAATGGGCAAAGGGCAAAGGGCAATGGGCAATTGAAGAGAAGACCCACCAGATGGGTCGAAATAACAAATTAGCTGTGCCCTATCCCCCATGCCCTACTGCCTCTACTATCTTTACTATCAGCAATTCAGCAGAAATTCCAGCAACAGCCTTGCCACGGATTTTTGAAAAATTCTATCGCGTCAATCATGCCGATGTCTGGCAACAAAGTGGTACGGGGTTAGGGCTAGCTTTGGTACAGAAGTTAGTCGAACAACTACAAGGCACTATTCAAGTCGAAAGCAGCGGCGGATGGACTACATTCACGTTAATGTTTACTGATTTAACTGTAGCTACATAACTTAATTCGTAATTAATTAATTAATTGAGGTACAGGTTCCCAGAACCTTCACTTCGTTAATGAACAATTAACAATGAACAACTAGCTTAGAGGTCGCAATTATGACTAGACAACAGCTCACCTGGAACCAAGTGAACCCAGACATACAGCGATGCATTGATGACTGCTTGAACTGCCACAGCATGTGCTTAAATACCATGACATACTGCTTACAAAAGGGCAGTACGCAAGTTGAACCTGCTCACATTGGCTTGATACTTGATTGCGCGGAAATTTGCAAGACTTGTGCTAATTTTCTGCTTCGGGCTTCTAACCTGTATGCACACGTCTGTGCTATTTGTGCTGTCGTATGCGATCGCTGTGCTCAAGAATGCGAAAAAATAAGCGATCGTACAGAAATGAGAGCTTGCGCCCAGATCTGCCGTCTCTGCGCCGAGTCGTGTCGGAAAATGGCTCTAGAAACGGCTTGATATAATAACCATGAGGCTAATCGTGAGAGTGCTAGTCTAACCTTAGCAATTAGCCCTTCGGGTTCGCAGTCCCCTAGGTCGGGCTAACCCTCCTTCAGGGCTGTCTCACCATTAGCAATTAGCCATTAGCAATTAGCAATTAGCAAAATTGGCACAAGAAGAACGAGTATATTGGGTAGCGTGGTCGCAAATTTCTGGCATTGGTCCAGTATTGCTGCAGCGGCTGCAACAGCATTTTGGTACGCTGAGAGCGGCTTGGTCAGCATCAACCGCCCAGTTAGCAGAAGTGGAGGGTTTTGGTTTTCAAACCCTCCAAAAGGTGGTGCAACAGCGTTCTCATCTGCATCCAGAAAAATTTTACGCCTTACACCTGCAGGAAAACCCTCATTTCTGGACTCCAGCAGATGCAGAGTATCCTCGCTTGCTGCTAGAAACTCCCAGTCCACCTACAGTTTTGTACTATCGGGGTGAGGTGGAACTGCAAGAAAATTTCGGACAAAAACCCATGGTTGCTATTGTCGGTACGCGTAAACCCTCGGAGTATGGCATCCGTTGGACGCGCCAAATTAGTATAGCTTTGGCTAAAAATGGGTTTACAGTTGTGTCTGGCTTGGCAGAGGGAATCGATACTGAAACTCACGCCGCCACTATGAAAGCTGGGGGACGGACAATGGCAGTTTTAGGTACGGGTGTGGATGTAGTTTATCCCCAGAAAAATCGGGAACTGTACAAACAGATTTTGACTCAGGGGTTAGTGCTGAGCGAGTATCCGGCAAAAACGCCGCCCGACCGCACTCACTTTCCTCGTCGCAATCGCATTATTGCAGGTTTGAGTCGAGCCACTTTAGTGATGGAAGCACCAATAAAATCTGGTGCATTGATTACAGCTAACTATGCAAATGAATTTGGACGAGATGTTTATGCACTACCAGGAAGATTGGACGACTACCCATCCCAAGGGTGCTTGAAGTTGCTTTCCCAAGGTGCTGGTTTGATTCTCAAGGAACTAGACGAATTGTTAAAAATGCTGGGAGCAATACCACAACTTGATGTTATGTTCGATTATCCATCACCGCCGCAGTTAATACCTTCTTTATCACCAGAACTTCAAAAGGTAATGGATGCGATCGCAACAGAGTCTTTGCCTTTCGATTTTATTGTCCAACAAACGGGTATGCCTGCTGGCTTAGTTTCCAGTGCTTTGTTGCAGTTGGAACTGATGAATTTGGTATCTCAACTGCCAGGAATGCGGTATCAAAGGTGCTTATAGCATTTTTGGAGAGCGGAGATAATGGCATTTAGGGGTAACTTTATAAAGACAATGTAGGGGCGCGGTTTCCGCGCCCTTACTAAGTGAAATTTTTTCAACGATATCATGGCATTACTGGCTCAAAGTCCACACACCATGATCGGGTAGACCACAATATAACCGTAGGGGCGGGGTTACCCCGCCCTTACAATGTGGTCAATTTAATTGAAAACTGCTGTAAGTTTATAAGAAATTAGGGATTTAAGCGTATGCTTACCATACTAGATGTACTTAGTCAAGAGCTATTGGTGGTGCTACTATAAAGGCGATAGAGTCTTTTTTACATGTATCGAACCTTTATTCCTGGCATTACCCCACCTACAAAATCCGATCGACCGGCTTGGTGGTTTGCTTTTGTGGGTAACAAGCTGCTTGTTCAAAGCGTTGGAACTAGGAGCCAGATTCCTAGCTTGATAAACCTGGCAGACATTGGACTTATGCCAGTGCGGATACAATTTCTCGGTACTCTTGACCATCAGGAGTGCTATTGTGCTGAACTGCCTAAGGATACCATCCCTCCCTTAGACATGGCATTCAAAGGACTTCGTGAGCTTTCCGTTAGTCTAGAAGAAGACTTTTTTGCTCTGAGTGGTCGCGCATTTCAGATCGCGGAATGGGATCGTACCCACCAATACTGTGGTCACTGTGCAACCCAGACAATACAGTCACCAGAAAAGCGTGCTAAGTGCTGCCCTAATTGTGGGTTGGTCAATTACCCTCGCCTCTCACCCGCTGTCATTGTTCTAGTATCTCGCGGGGAGGAGTTATTGTTAGCTCGGGCTAACAGGTTTCCAGAATCCATGTACAGTGTGCTTGCCGGTTTTGTCGAACCCGGAGAATCGCTTGAGGAAACCGTGATGCGCGAAGTACTTGAGGAAACAGGGATTTCGGTCAAGGATATCCGCTATTTTGGCTCTCAACCCTGGCCTTTTCCCAATTCATTGATGATCGGATTTACAGCGGTGTATGCTCATGGTGAAATCGTCATTGATAATCTTGAGTTAGCGGACGCTGCCTGGTTCAGCAAACATAATCTGCCGCAGATTCCACCAAAGTTAAGCATTGCCCGAAAATTAATAGATTGGTTTGTATCTAATTCTACGGAATTTGTTTAAAGTTCAGATAAGATAAGAGCGCAACAACGATAACCTTTGTCTTGACGTTGCATGCAACGTCAAAACACCTGTGAAATCCAATGCTTAACTGAAGGGTATTAGACATCTCCAATAAACAATGTAGAGACGCGACCGATCGCGTCTCTACAAGGGTTGTAGACAACGCATAATTAATTTTCGGAGATGTCTATTGGGCTAAAGCAATAGCGTGAGGTTGAGAATCCCACGCTGTCCTATAAGGGCAGCGTCGGGAAAATATCACTAGATGCACCCTTGACACTCCTTTGCACTGTATAAGCATACCCTAACTGTCTCCTAAAAAAGGAGTACTCGACTACACTTTGGTATTTTTGTTTGACAAGTTCCTCTCGACGAAACGAAGCGTTTAAACAATCAGCGCCAGTTGTGAAACAATTGCAATTAACATATCGGGGTCAAATGGTTTTGCTATGTGTGTGGAGAACCCCGCCTTGAGAGCAAGATTACGTGCTTCCACAGAGGCTTGTCCCGTCAAAGCTATGGCTGGAATCTGTCTTATCTGTTCAGTTAGGTTTCTAACTTGGCGAATTAGCGAATAACCATCCTGTTGTGGCATGGCAATATCGCTGATGATAATATTTGGTTTCAACTCCGTAATTCCTTGCAGCGCCTCACTAGCTGATGCTGCCGAGGTGACTTGTGCATTGTATTCTTCAAATACGAACTTGATTAAATCGAGATTATCGGCATCGTCATCTACTACCAAGACTCGCAAACCGTCTAACACTTGTCGGTTATCTATACACATAAACACTTTTTAGCTATTAAACTGAATAAGCATCGCGCCCAGTTTGCTGATCTAATCTGCTAACAAAGGAACAGAGAAGTGAACTAGGCTTCAGTGAAACCACCATAACCTACTGTATATTCCTGCAAGGCTGGTCACTCTTGATTTGATAATGAAGGAAAAGTTATTAAAAAAATATTAAGCTTACACACCTAAGTTTACCATAGTCTGTATAAAATCTGTCAATATAAAGTATGTTTGTGTAAGCTTCATACTTACTATAAAATAATACTGTAATTCTATCAAATAACCGTATTCTTTTGTGAAAAGTCTTGCTTGTGTAACCAGAACTTCATCAGATGGCTCATTTAATATCTAAAGTAAGCACTTTAAAGTAACTGAGATCAGCATGAAGAAAAGCAAAGAAAGCTTGCTTTTGCAAAATGGCAGTGATAAAGTATGTATCAATCAAAACTACTGTATAACTGCAAATCTTTAGTAGATTAAAAAGATAATCAGCAGTCAGGTCAACGAGCGTATCTAGGAGGAAGGAATGTTTTTTGAGCGAATAGAACGAGAGTTGACAGACGGTGAACCTTGGTCAGCTTTCCCAGTAAACAGGATGGAATGGAGTGACCAGCACCGGGATTACTGGGAAATAGAGAATACTCAAAAACCCACTTCTACCCACAAACCTTTGAGAACAAATCTCAGATTTTGGCGCAACTGGGGATTTTGGAAGTGGCTATTTTCAGGTAAGCAAGTTCAATACGTCACTCTGAATTCCTCAGAAAATAGGGCGGGCGAGACGCCAGTCGCCTACGTCCGGAAACACTCATTTAGCACCGCAGTTTCTTTCGGAGAAGAGAAGTCGCCATGAGTGAAACCCTCCGGGCGAACTTCGGGGAGACACTCGGACGTACTGCTCGCTGGCTCCCCCACAAGAAAAGTAACTAAGATTATAGGGTGGGCTGTATAGCATTGGTGTCAATTTAACTTTGAAACCCTTGTAAAATGCTCGTTTATCGTTCCCATGCTCTGCATGGGAATGCAGTCAGTGGGGCTGCTGCCTCATTGCTTGCATATGGAGGCAGCAGCCCGCCAATTAGGCATTCCCAGCCTCTGGCTGGGAACGAGAACAATGCTCGTAAGCATGCTCCGCATTTTTTACGAGTCCATAATTAAAACGCGAAGAGCTGCTTTGCGAAGCGCGGCAGTCTAGTTGCTAGTAGCCTTCAATTACGAATTACCCTTCGGGTTCGCAGTCGCCTACGGAGGGAAACCCTCCTGCAGCGCTGTCTCACGAATTACGAATTAGTAATTATTAGGTTATGCTGAGGCTGCTTGGTCAGAACTATCCAGGGTATTCCGCGCATTCAATGACAGCATCACGCGGGAAGCACCGGTAGTGAGAATGCTGGCACCAACTAGCGTTCCGATTAGCCAAGGCGCATTGAAAGGCCACTGAAACCAAATCAGTCCACCCAAAATCAGAGTAATGATACCGTCACTCAGCACCCATGTCCAGTTTTGTTGTGGACGCAAACGGAATGCTAGGATCAAATTGAACACGCCTTCAGTGAGCAAGAAGCTACCGAGTAACAGGGTTAGCGTGAGGATACCTCTTAAGGGGTAGAAAAACAGCATTGCTCCTGTCGCAATGTAGAGGACGCCTAATAAAACTTGCCAGAGGAAGCCTCTGGAGTTGCGGTTTTGAAACGCATAGACCAGCTTAGCAGTTCCCGCAGAGGCAAGGATCAAAGCAAACCAAGTCTCCGCGAAGATCGTCGAAACAGCAGGTACAGCGATCGCCACAATCCCCAAAACAATCAAGAGAATGCCCATTAAGAGCGACCTGTCAACATTCTTCTTGATGTCAGTAGAAACATTAGTTGTCATACAAATTTTTTCCCTATGCTTTAATAAACCCTACAATCTCAGGCTAGGGAATTTTTCCATAACTAGGTAGAACCCTAAGATAGACCCTACCCCAAAATACTCTACCCACTAACGTGCTTAACAGGGTATAGCAGTATACAAGATACTGCACTCAGGCGGAAAAGCCCGATTTCTGTGTTCCTTCTCTGGTTGTTGAACAGGTGATTTTTGGTATAAACCGGGTTTTTTTGCTTGTTGAGACATTTGCATCTAGAACTTTGGTGTGCCGGAACATAACCCAAGCCTAATGCCAGAAGATGGAACTCTTAATATTGCTAAGCTTAACTTATGTTAACAAAACATAACAAAAAATTGATTTTTCGCCGCTACCAGTGTGATAGTATAAATCACAATGTACTGTAAATCACTCAATAAACTGTATTTTTTTGCTCAGAAAACTTAGGAGGATCTTCCCAGAAAGATTTAAGAGTACCGATATGGAAAATTTTATACCTGAATTATTTATTCTTGCTAGCTATATTGCCAAGAGTCCTAAAAAACTAGGGGTAATGCCACTTTAAATTAATTCAAATCAATTTCACAGTCCTGGCAAGTCTGGTTAAGAGTATTGCCCAAAGCTTTTTGCGCTTATAGATTATTCAACCAAAAACTAGTTCAACTTAAATCACAATGCTGTCTCATAGCCGATTAAAGGGTCAAATTTTACCAGCCTTACTGATGCTTCTTGCTTGCGGTATAAGTGCTTGTAGCGGATCTGAAGAGAAGAAGAAGCAGATAAGTATTGATGGTGGAACTGTAGGTTATCCTCTCCATCAAGCAGTTGCTGAAGAATATAAAAAGGTGAAACCTGATGCCCAGATTAGTGTTGCTTTTAGTGGAACTGGCGGCGGTATGAGTAAGTTTTGCTCTGGTCAAATTGATATTGCTGGTGCTTCACGCGCTATTAAAAAAGAGGAAATTGAAAAATGTAAAAATAAGGGAATTGATTTTGTAGAGTTGCCTGTTGCTCTCGACGGAATTGCTGTGATCACAAACAAGAAAAATAGCTTTGCGACCTGCTTGTCTATTGCAGAACTTAATAAGATTTGGAGTCCTAAATCCAATAATAAAGTAAAAAACTGGAATCAAGTCAATGATAAATTCCCCAATCAGCAACTGACGCTTTATGCTCCTTCTTCTGATACCGGAACATTTGACTATTTCACACAAGCTGTCAATAAAAAATCTAAAGCTAGTCGTACAGATTACACTTCCACTCAAAATCAAAACGTTCTTGTTCAAGGAGTTGTAGGCGATCAAAGTGCGCTAGGGTACGTGGGCATTTCTTACTACTTGGCGCAAAAAGATAAGCTACAGTTGATTGCCGTGCAAACTCCGAAAGGAACTTGTGAAACGCCAGATCCTCCGTCTAAAGTTGCTACCAATACCTACATACCTTTGTCTCGTCCTCTGTTTATATATGTCAGCAAGCCGTCCTTAGACAGTAAGCCAGTCGTAAGAGAGTTTGTAGATTTCTATTTAGACAATTCTAAAAAGTGGGTCGAACAGTCTGGCTATGTTGAATTAACAGATGAGGGTTACGCCAAGGTAAAACAAAGATTTACTTCTGATAAAACTGGTTCCAAGTTCATAAAAGCAAAACCTGGCGATCCAATTACAAAGTATCTTTAGAAGAAATTGCTAATAGCTAATGGCTAATAGCT
>CAZZYE010000225.1:0-2089 GCA_964658145.1 uncultured Stigonema sp. | reverse complement strand
AATGAACAATGAACAATTAGCAATTACCAATCTAAATTATGCAAAGCGCAAATTACAAAGAAGACGATCGCTCGCTCCATAAAAGTGCATCAGATGATATTCAAGAAAAAATTGTCGAGGTACTTTTATTTAGTTGCGGGTTGGTTTCCATCCTCACTACCTTTGGAATTGTTGCAATTATCTTTCAAGTGACGTGGGAGTTTTTCCAAAAAGTTCCCTTTACTAAGTTCTTTTTCGATACCCAGTGGACACCTCTGTTTGCAGAGCAACATTTTGGGATTTGGCCTTTGATTAATGGCACTTTACTGACGACGGCGATCGCCATGTTTGTTGCCATTCCTCTAGGTTTATCTTCCGCCATCTATTTAAGTGAGTATGCTCAACCCAAGGTAGCAGCAATTTTACGCCCAGCGGTGGAACTACTAGCGGGAATACCTACCGTTGTCAACGGCTACTTCGCTCTCTTGTTCTTGACACCCTTGCTGCGGAGTTTTCTGCCACTAGATATCTTCAACGCCTTGAGCGCTGGGATCATGATGGGAGTCATGATTATTCCCACTGTCGGTTCCATCAGCTTAGACGCAATTAGAGCTGTTCCTCGCGCTTTACGGGAAGGAGCTTACGGGTTGGGACTTACTAAACTGGAAACTATATTGAAAATTGTTCTTCCTGCTGCTCTTTCTGGAATCATTGCCTCAATCATTCTCGGCATTTCTCGAGCTGTTGGTGAAACAATGACTGTCCTAATTGCTGCAGGACAACAGCCAAAGTTGACTCTTAATCCCATGGAGTCAATAGAAACAATGACAGCTTACATGGCGCAAATCTCAGGTGGAGATAGTCCTCGTAACAGCATCAACTACGATACCTTATACGCGGTAGGAGCTGTTTTGTTCTTGATAACTTTGGCTTTAAACATTTTCAGTCATTGGTTTTCTAATCGCTTTAAAGAAAAATACGAGTAATAATTCGTACTTCGTAATTAAGGTACAAGCTACCTACAAAAGATAGATATGGCTACTTCAATTTCAGATGGTTCTCAAGAGTTTACTCAGAATATAGAGAGAAGGGAAACTTTAGGCAAAGTATTTGAATATCTTTTCTTGTTTGGTTTGCTAATAGGTTTATTTGTCCTAGCTCTCCTCATTTTTGATATTGGCAAAGACGGATTAGCAAGATTTTTGACACCTGGTTTTTTGACGGAAACGCCTTCCCGTTTCCCCGACAAAGGCGGTATCCTTCCTGCTATTGTTAGCAGCATTTCTTTGGGAGCCATAGTTATTTTAGTTGCAGTACCAATTGGTGTAGGAGCAGCTTTGTATCTCGAAGAATATGCACCGAAAACCTGGTGGGCTGATCTGATCGAGATTAACATTAGCAATCTGGCGGGAGTCCCTTCAATTGTTTATGGATTACTAGGTTTAGGTGTTTTCAATTATCTTTTGGGCTTTGGTCCGGCTTTGATTTCTGGGGCACTCACTTTGTCCTTGCTGTCTTTACCAGTCATCATTGTGACATCTAGAGAGGCAATTCGAGCGGTTCCAGATTCTCTGAGATTTGCTTCCTACGGCTTGGGCATAACCAAGTGGCAGACAGTCAGAAATCATGTTTTACCTTATGCTGTCCCTGGTATCTTAACGGGGGTAATTATCTCAGTCTCCCGTGCCATTGGTGATGCAGCGTCTCTGATCGTGGTTGGTGCTGTAAGCTTCCTAACATTCAACCCTGGTTTGTTCCAAAGATTTATGGCATTGCCCATCCAAATTTATAGCTACATCACTCGTCCTGAGCCTGGTTTTGCTAACGCCGCCGCAGCAACAATCATTGCTTTGCTGCTGGTGATTTTGGTTCTCAATGGCGTAGCCATCTACATTCGGCAACGCTTCTCGGTTCTTAATTAGCGCTCTTCTATGATTCTGGAGAAAGAAAAATCTCATTAAACCTCGACGACTGGAAGTCGCGGCTACACAAACAAAGTCCGCCTGCGCGGACTAACCTAAAAATAGGGTTTCAAATTTAATCTGACGAGAGTAAAAAAAGATCGTTAGATAGTAGTTATTTGTCATTAGTCATTTGCTCTACAAAGGAC
>CAZZYE010000224.1:0-9706 GCA_964658145.1 uncultured Stigonema sp. | reverse complement strand
CTACTCCCTACGCTTTAAACTGTTTTTCCAAAAAATACAGCATAGTTTTTCGGGGAATGAATCGAGATAATCTGCTGACGAAGTGAGTGGTAATGCCGCCAATGACAACCATTGAATCCCCTCTTTCTAAAGATCGCAGGCATTGGCGCACTACTTGGTTTGAAGTCGTATTTGTTCTACCTGCAAGCGCTGGTGGGAAATTAGCTTCTGTAAAAAAGTTGGTTTCAATCGGTCCTGGGCAAACTACTAGTACGTGTACACCATAGTTACGATTTTCTGCCCACAGTGCCTGACTAAAACTGACAATAAACGCTTTGCTGGCAGCATAAACAGAAAGGTAAGGCATCGGTTGAAATGCGGTGAGGGAGGATAAGTTGATAATGCTTCCAGAACCACGGTGCCGCATTTCTGGCAAAAATTTATGAGTTAAATCCACCAATGCCAGAACGTTCAATTGCACAATCTTGACTTGCCGTTCTCCGTCCCGTTGGGCAAAGTCGCCATAGTCTCCAAAACCAGCGTTATTGATTAATAAGTCAATTGTCAATCCTTTGGCAGTGGTTGTATCATAAACCTCTTGAGCCGCCGCAGGTTCTGTCAGGTCTTTAACTATAATGTCTACTTGAATTTTGTGTTGTTCTTGTAGTTGTTTTGCCAATTGGTTCAGTTTCTCTTCTGAACGAGAGACAAGAACAAGATTTGTATTGCGTGCAGCTAGTTCCTCTGCAAAGGCTTTACCAATACCACCAGAGGCACCAGTAATTAAAGCAGTTGACATTCTGGGTTCTAAGATTGTTTCTTTAATTAGCTTATAGATATTAACGATTTTAACAAGAGTTGCTAGAAGTTTTAACCGCCCAGAGCTATAGACCCAACAGAGCAAAAGCTGTATTTAGTAATATATATAACTGTATAGTGTCTGGCAATACGTAGATGAGTCGATGCGATCGCACTGCTTTGTGAAATGTCGTTATATGTCACAAAAGAGAAAAAGATGGTAGCCTTCGCATCAATACACGAGGTAAAAACAAAGGTAAACCGCAGGTAAACCATGTTGAACATAGATGTCGCACCGCCCCGATCGCCAACGCCGTCACAGGTAAAATAGATGTGCGCCAAGTCCCCATCCCCTAACCCCAGAACCCACCATGAATCAAAAAACCTATCAACTCCCCCTAACCTTCGAGCAGATTCTTAATCTTGTTTTACAACTTACCGAACAAGAACAAGAAAAACTCATTCAAGAAATAAAGAAAACCTCACTAAAAAATGAAGATGAAGATTTACTTAGTGTTTTTGACAGAATCGGCAGAAATGCTCAAGCCAAAGGACTAACCAAAGAAATCCTAGAAGAATTATTATCCGATGAATCATAAACTAATTGTCATTGACACAAATATTTTAATTAGTGCTGCTCTGAGTCCCGATGGAACGGCACGTAAAGCCCTAGAGAAAGTCTATAAAGAGTTCAAAATTGCTCAAAGCAATGAAACTTATCAAGAATTAAGTACACGAATTTACAAACGTAAATTTGATAAATATATCTCAGACGAAGAGCGGCAAGATTTTTTGAATATAGTCAACAAATATAGTCAATTAATCGAAATAAAATCTCAAATAAACACCTGTAGAGATCCAGACGACAACAAATTTTTAGAACTTGCCAAAGACGCCAACGCCGAATTTTTGATCACAGGAGATCAAGACCTTTTATCACTTAAGACCCTAGCCGAATATCAAAACCAGATCATTACTCCCAGAGACTTTCTAGCCCTTGATTAATTCACATTTGTCGGTTCGCGCATTTATATATACTAAAAAACGCCTAAATCGCCAAAATGCTTATATATCTTAAACTTTAAGCATCATGTGTATAACGGAATTCGGTCGTTTTATACGGACGAGCGAGTACGAAGGTGCAGAGCTTTCTTTGGGGCATCGCTCTCAAACAGAATTGACCACATTGTCAGGGCGGGGTTACCCCGCCCCTTCGGGTCATATTATAGTCTACCCAAATGAAATTTGCGCTTCTTGTCTGAAAAATCCTCTTGCACACTTAACTATTTCTGTCAATGGGTAAGTCCTAAAGTTAACAAAAACTGGTGTGCGTATTGGGGAAGTACCTTTGGCACACCTCAAATAAATGAATTACTTCGGGAATTTGCTTTTTTAGAAAAATGTATGCTACTATCGTATAGATAAGGACGTATAGCTCAGTTGGTTAGAGCGCTACGTTGACATCGTAGAGGTCACTGGTTCGAATCCAGTTACGTCCATGTTTTATTGAAATCGACGAAGCCACAGCAACAGCTTGCATAAACAAGCAAGTTACTTTCTTGAAGATTGATTGAGTATGAACTGAGATTATCTATTAATTTTTCCAAAGTCAAATTTTTTGTATCTTCAGGTAGATTATGATCGCCAATGGCATCCCTACCGGGTCAAGGGTCGTCAGTAACTGCCGATTGGGAAGCATAGTTTGAGTGTAGTCTTCTCTTTTCATTCTCACATCTTCTCATTTAACTGTTTCCAGGCAAAATGATTCTCCAGTTTCCAAGCGCTTACCTTTTAATTTGACAGAACCTTTTTCTTCACATAAAATGCATCTCCCCAGGATGGATGAAATGGTGTTGTTGTTGCGACACGCTTAAAGCCATGCGTTTCTAGAAATTCATCAATCTGGTTAATCCTTGCACATCCCTCATATAGTTCTCTATAATTGACTTCCGTATTGATAGCTTCAATATATTTCAAAGTAGTTATTGCTCCCTCAAAAGCCATAAGTTCAGCGCCTTGAATGTCAATGTTTATAATATTGAAATCCGATGGTTCTAGTTGCTCTTCTTGGAGTAGGCTATCAAGTCTCTTCGACTGAACTCTTACCTGATGAGACTCTATAATAGATGGATAAATTTCTTGGTGATATTTCAACCGCAGAATAGAACTACTTAGATCATTTGAAGTCACATATAAAGTTGTTTCTCCATCTAAGTTATTGATAGCACAATTTACTGCTTTAATATTAGTTTCATCGATTATATTTTTTTTCAGCCTCTCAAATACTACTGGGTTAGCTTCAACAAAAACAATGTTTTTGACACCCATCTCTTGATATAAATTTATTTCTCTACCTTCATGAGCACCAATATGAATAACACCACGAGGCATCACAGAATGTTTCTGACAAAGATATTTAATATCAAGCATCAGATTATCTCTTGGTTGTTGCCCTATCAATTGGCAAAACTGTCTATTCACAATCTTCAAAAGAGTAAATAAAAATACAGGTGGGAACAATAATAATCTGGCTATTTCTTCTAAACGATACTTACTCATGATTTTTTTCATTCCTTCATGTGGAAAATTTCGCTGTGCAACCTATTTTCTTCTGAACACTCTTGAAAAACTATTTAAAGTGAAAAAGCCCTGACTTTTTCCAAGCAAAGCGCCAACCTAATATGTACAATAAGCTCTTAACCACACCAACGACACCTTGGATTTGGTAGCCCAAGTATGCTCGGAGTCCCCAACCTTTGATATAGCTTTGAGGAACGTAGATAAATATGCATTTCAGCATTGCCCAAAACCCTTGGGTGACATAAGTAACGTATAAAATATCAGCCAAACTTTTCGAGAATTTTGACTGCTGACCCCCTAACCATAACAGCGGTTCACTGTCCCAAGGGTCAAAAACCGTGAACTTGGTGGAGAAATCCCAGTGGGGACGGACAAACATCTTTCCACGCTCGTTCAGCATGCAAGCGACAAAGCTGAAGTTGCTATTGCTAATACACGCTACGTCGCAGTTGCTCAACATGAAGAAGTCGATGTAAAACTCAATGTTTAAGTCTTTCATGCTTTCTGGCAGATGAATTTCCAAATCTCTCCAAGTCACAGGATAAAATTTTTCAAATTCAGGAAGAACGCTGTCGAGATCGTCGCTGCATAGGAAGAGAACTGGATCTTCTAATTGTTCCCATATACCGTCAAGCCATTCGCAGTACCATTTCGTAGGAAATACTAACGTAAACCCAGCCTGTGGTTCTGTGATGTAATCGCCTCGGCGAATGTGAATCCCAATGATTGTTTTGCCTTTGGAATAAAGATTATTCAGACCATCCTCCAAGGTCGATTTTAGCTCCATAACGGGCTGGAAGAGCGACCGAAAATATTCTTTGTGTGGTTCGAGCAATCGAGTTGGCAATTGGAAGAAACCCCATAGATCCACGTTAGCCAAACCATGCTCGATAGCTTCTGAACCGACACGGGAACTCTTCGCATCAGCTAGTTTTTCAATGTAAGGAATAAATTCTGGAATAATATCAAACAAACTTTCTCCAGAATCCCAGTACTCAATCGCGGGAGGTAAGCGCTTAGAAATGGGTGCATCGTTGTGTCCAAATAGAGTTTGACCAATCCAAGGAGGACACTCTACTCGCGCTCCACTCTTTTGGGCACAGATTTTCAAGAAAGCATATTGGAACAGCTGGTTAGCGAATCGCCCAAGCTGCCCGATAGAGGACATTGTTAGAACTGGCTCGTTAGCGGTTACCGCACTGTTTGCCGACAAGGATTTTGTGTCTTCTGCGTCTTTTTTGAAAGTGTCAAACACGTTGAACACTCTATCTGTCTCACTGTTGGTACTATATTTGGATTTTTCCATTGCATCCTTTAAGTATCGATAACTACTCGCTAGCACCAAATGCTACAGTTGCCCTAAAAGCTGAAAAATTCACCTATTGCTGTGTATGAGCTAAGACTGGCTTCTTGGTAGATATGACCTGTTCCACAATATCAGCGGCTCGACTCACCCCACCAGCTCTACCAATGGCTTGTTGCAACCTAAGGGCATTCTGTTTGTAAGATTCTTCTGTCAGCACTCGCTTTATAGCCGATCGCAACTTGGGAACACTCAAGCGAGACAGGGGTAAAAATTCTCCAGTGCCAGTCCAAGCTATACGTGCTGCTACACCAGGTTGGTCAAGAGCAATGGGAATGGCAACCATTGGCACAGCGTTACTCAGGGATTCTAGGGCGGTGTTCAATCCGGCGTGGGTAATCGTGAGGGTGGTTTTTTTCAGCAATTCTAACTGGGGTGCATATTTGACTACCATTGGTTGACCAGGTAATTTTGGCAACGTTTCAGGTTCAAGTGCGCCTCCAAGAGAAATCACCAGCTGGACATCTAATCCAACACATGCTTCCGCAATCCAAGGGAAAACATACTGTAGGCGATTTTGTACTGTTCCCATAGAAGCGTAAATCAGCGGTTGCCCTGTTAACTTCTCAAAGGGAAAATCAACTTTCTGCCGCCCTGTAGAGTCATAGAATGGTCCAGTGAAATGGAACCATTGGGGCAAATGCTGCCTGGGAAATTCAAACTCAGCAGGCTGTTGACTCAAAATCGCTAGTTTGGAGTAAAATTCGTTAGAACTAGAGTAAGGAGGTAATTTCCATTGTCGGCGATACTCGTATATCACCTCCACGATTGGCTGCGCGAGCTGAAGAACCAGAGACCGACTCACTTGGTTGCGTAAACGCGCCCACCACGCCCTGTTATAACTCCAAGGTGTGAAGAATGGCGGAACACAGTCTTCCGGATAAAGCACCATGGCACAGCAGACGGTCACGAAGGGAATACGCAAGTATTCTGCAACAGTCCCTCCCGCTGATGTAGTTTCGTCTACCAGCAATGCTTCTATACCAGCTTCCTTGATCGCTGTTGGGGTATCTCTCAGAAGTAGAGCAGTAGACTCTTTAAACAGACTCATGGTGTAACGGAATGCAGCAAGCCCATTGATTTTCCCTTGCTGGGCAAAGAATTTCGCCATCGTTCCAGTCGGACACTCAGATTCTGCGATCGCCCGAAATCCTAAGCCTGCTGCTAAAGCATAGGGTTGGGCATCTAAAATTCCCAAAACCGTGACGCGATGACCACGCCGTTGTAATTCACGACCCAAGGTTGTTATCGGGTTGAGGTGACCAGTATAGGCAGGACAGATAATCCCAAAATGGGTCATAATACTGTTTCCTTCTCTCGTAGTTATTGTTGATCTGACTTGGACGCCATCTTTTTTTCCAGGTTAAATTAGTCAGACAATGACTAGCTGAACATAGAGCGCTTATTGCTGTGTTTGAGCTAAGACAGGTTTGCCAGTAGCTATAGCCTGTTCTACAATATCAGCGGCTCGAGTCACCCCAGCAGATCTACAAATGGCTTCTTGTAACCTAAGGGCATTCTGTTTGTAAGATTCTTCTGTCAGCACTCGCTTTATAGCTGATCGCAACTTGGGAACACTCAAACGAGACAGGGGTACAAATTCTCCAGCCCCTGTCCTAGCTATACGCGCCGCCACCCCCGGCTGGTCATTGGCAATGGGAATAGCAACCATCGGCACACCGTTACTTAAGGATTCTAAAGTGGTATTCATTCCTGCATGGGTAATTGTGAGGGTAGTTTTTTTCAGCAATTCTAACTGGGGTGCATATTTGACTACCATTGGTTGACCAGGTAATTTTGGCAGCGCTTCTGGGTCGAGTCCGCCTCCCAGAGAAATTACTAGTTGCACATCTAACCCCTCACAAGCTTCCGCAATCCAAGGGAAAATATACTGTAGGCGATTTTGTAGAGTTCCCATAGAAGCGTAAACCAGGGGTTGCCCAGTTAACTTTTCAAACGGGAAATCAACTCTTTGCCGTCCTGTGGAGTCATAGTATGGTCCAGTGAAATGGAACCATTGGGGCAAATGCTGCCGAGGAAATTCAAACTCAGCAGGCTGTTGACTCAAAATCGCTAGTTTGGAAGAAAGTTCGTTAGAACTAGAGTAGAGGGGTAACTTCCATTGTCGGCGATACTCATCTATCACCTCCCGGATTGGTTGAGCGATCCGACGAAGCACAGACAGACCAACTTGATTGCGTAAACGCGCCCACCAGGCTGGATTATAACTCCAGGTTGTAAAGAATGGAGGAATATCGTCTTCCTGATAAAGCACCAAGGCACAGCAGACAGTAACAAAGGGAATACCTAGGTATTCTGCCACACTCCCTCCCGCTGATGTAGTTTCGTCTACAAGCAATGCTTCTACACCAGCGTCTTCGATCGCTTCAGGTGCATACCGCAGGAGTTGAGCAGTTGAGTCTTTAAACAGACTGACGGTATAACGGAATGCCGCAACCCCATTCTTTTTCCCTAGCTGGGTAAACAATCTCGCCATCGTCCCGGCAGGACACTCAGATTCTGCGATCGCCCGAAATCCCAAGCCTGCTGCTAAGGCATTAGGTTGGGCATCAAGTATCCCAAATATTGTGACTCGATGACCGCGCCGTTGCAGTTCACGTCCCAAGGCTGTTATCGGGTTGAGGTGACCAGTATAGGCAGGACAGATAATCCCAAAATGGGTCATGGTATAGTTTCCTGATCTTGTACTTATTGTTGAACTGACTTTTCCCGCGATCTTTTTTCGAGGTGAGATGAGTCTGACAATTACTACCTAATTCTTAATAGGTGTGACTAAATGTGACTTATGCAGTTTATCTGATTAGCCCAACAAATAAGAGAATATTTCAACAAACTTTGTTAGCTGAGGTTTCCAAGATAACCCGTGAAAAGTCAGCTTCTACTTGAGTTTCAAGAACTTATCCAAAGCTGCTACCATACTAGGGGGCCAACGACGGATATTCGCCACCCAATTGATATCTTTATAACGTCCATCCAGTGCGACTGCTGACACCCAGTTACTTTCGGCTTCACCTATTTGTCCCTGTGCCCAGTAGGCAGCTGTGAGGGCAGCACGCATATCGGCAAACTGAGAATATTTACGAACAATATTCCGCATTTCGCGAATTGCTTTGTCTGTTTGACCAGTTTCGTAAAGAGCAAGGGCGTAGTTGGCACGGGCAAAAGCAAAATTTGGGGCAATTTCAGCGGATTTTTTGTAGTCGGCGATCGCCTCCTCCCATTCCCCTAAACCCGCTTTGGCATTTCCGCGATTGTTGTATGCCATTGCATCGTTAGGATCAAGTTCTAAAACATGATTGTAATCTGCTAGAGCCTCATCCCATCTTCGCAAACCCTCCAACGCTGTTCCACGATTCAAGTAAGGGTCAGTTACATTCGGCGCCAGTTCTACCGCTTTGTTATAGTCTGCCAAAGCCTCCTGCAACTTATTTTGACTGACTCTGGAATTTCCTCGGTTACTCCAAATAGCTGCCACCTCAGGAAATCGCTCAATAATTTCTGTCCAGTACCGTTCAGCCGTGGCAAAATCACCCTGATTGGTAGCAGCAAAAGCTTGATTAGCCAATTGCTCCGGTTTTTGTAACTGCTTTATAGTAGTTGATTGGGTTTGTGCCATTACTGCCTCACCCCACCCAAACACAAGCAACAAACTTAAAAAAATCACAATTAACTTCATCATCTGCGGTTTAAAATCCATAATTTATCATGGTGATCCCCCCTTAATCCCCCCTTATAAAGGGGGGAAAATTACATTGCCCCTCTTTTTAACGAAGGTTGTTCAGATCTTGTCTAACATTAAGGCAATAAAGATAACTGTTGATTAGGCGGTTTAAAACCTAAATGCTTGTAGGCGTTGGGTGTTGCTACCCGACCACGGGGAGTGCGATGTAAATACCCAATCTGCATGAGGTAAGGTTCGTAGACTTCCTCTATTGTCTGCGTGTCTTCACCTGCAGCGGCGGCAATTGTTTCCAACCCTACAGGACCACCATTAAATTGTTCAATAATCACACTCAGCATCCGGCGGTCTGTCCAATCTAAACCGCAGGGATCTACTTGAAATAGTTGCAATGCTTCGGCTGCTACGGTTTCGTTAATCTCTCCTGATAATTTAACTTGCGCATAATCACGTACACGTCTAAGTAATCTATTTGCTATTCGTGGTGTTCCCCGTGATCGCCGCGCAATTTCTGTCGCACCATCCTCGGTAATAGCAGTTTGAAGTAAATTCGCCGTGCGCAGTACGATTTGGTTTAGTTCGTCTACTTCATAAAACCTTAATTTTTGAATTAAGCCAAAGCGATCGCGTAGTGGGGAAGTTAGTGCCCCCACACGGGTTGTTGCCCCGACTAAGGTAAACTTTGATAGATCCAAACTCCGGGTTCGAGCGCTGGAACCTTTACCAATAGTGATATCTAAGCGATAATCCTCCATCGCCGGGTATAAAATTTCTTCTGTCATCCGCGACAGGCGATGGATTTCATCGATGAACAGAATATCCCCAGGCTTGAGATTGACTAGTAGTCCGACAATATCTCTGGGACGTTCTAGGGCTGGGGCGCTGGTAATTTTGCAGTTGACCTCCATTTCGGCTGCTAAAATCATTGCCATTGTGGTTTTACCTAACCCTGGAGGACCGTACAGCAGTAGGTGATCCAGCACCTCACCTCTAGATTTAGCGGCTTTGATCGCAATGTCGAGAACATCTTTTAAGTCTTTTTGCCCAATATAATCGGCAAATCGCTGCGGTCGAATACTCTCGTCGTGCTTTTCCAGTTCATCCACAGCAGCTTCAGGTTGCAAAAGATTATCCTCTGCGGGTGCTTTTACCAATTCCCGACTCTGCTTTGGTTGTCCGTTTGGTTCTTGAGGCTGTTTTTTCGATGAGATAATCGCCATAATCGCTACTTTTAGGGGTGTAAGGGTGTTGGGCAATTGGGCATGGGGCATGGGGGCATGGGGCAT
>CAZZYE010000223.1:1562-9741 GCA_964658145.1 uncultured Stigonema sp. | reverse complement strand
TTTTCCTGTTAAGAGTTAAGAGTTAAGAGTTCCCGCCCCGAAGGGGCTTGGTAAACTGGAGCATACTCGCCTATCTCAGCAGCTGCAAAGCAATTCCCAAATCACCCAATATTGATGAACCTTTGAATTCTGCGGAAACTCAAGACCAAAGACAAACAGAGTGAGATTTCTCAAGCTGCAATGTTGTAAAATAGGTAAAAACTAAACCATAACTCTGTACTCATGAGTTCCCATCCCCTCTTGAAAGTTGACATGTCTCAACTTAGCGTTGCAGAACGTATCCAACTTGCTGAAGATTTATGGGACAGTATCTTAGAACAGCAAGAGGAACTGCCTTTAAGTGAAGCACAGCAACAAGAATTAGATAGACGGTTAGAAAATTACCAGAAAAACCCCGCAAATGGTTCTAGTTGGGAAGAGGTTAAAAACAGGTTAGGCTTTTCCCAATGAACTATAACCTGATTATCCAGCCAGAAGCTGAATACGATATTCAGGATGCTTTTGAGTGGTACGAATTCCAAAATCCAGGTTTGGGGTCCGAGTTTGTCCGTGCAGTCGATGCTTGTCTGTCGGGAATTGGACAAAATCCGCTTGCTTACCAAGTCATCCACAAACAGGTAAGAAGAGTATTAATCCGTCGATTCCCATACATAATTCTCTACGTTTTTGACCAAGATAAGGTTTTTGTAGTTGCTTGCTTCCATGCAAAACGCGATCCAAAACAGTGGCTGGATAGAATTTAGTACAGACAATCACTATTCTAGTTTTGGGCAGGCGATCGCTAGCCATGATATTTTGTATTCTTTGTAACACAAATTATCACTGAACTTGTGTGACTTCACCTAAGCAGGTGAAGCCACACCTAGGTTGTAGAGCGTGAGATTTTTAGAAGCGGTTTAACTAAACTTTCAGACTTGGTGCAGCTTTGTCTTAACCTGTCCTGGGAAAACAAGCGGTAAATCTGGGCAACCCCTAACCCTACCTTAAGTATAGAGCGCCTTTCGGAGGATGGTTGGTTCGGCTTAAAAGGCAGTCAAGACCATTTAATGATAATGAAACTGCCGCAGATCGCTCTTGTTGCCCAGATTTACAGCTGTTTAATGAAAGCTCCTATTTGGAAGTTGCTTGAATTCCAGTTCCAGGCAGTGCCTGAGTTCCTTCAATCCGTACACCTTTTAAGAGATTGGGATTAAGACCCAGAGCATTCAAAACAGTTACAGCAATTTGAGTTGTACGAACCTGATCATTTACCGTTGTGCCCTTAACATTAGAAGATAAACCATCACCACCGATTACTAGAGCGATGTTGGTTGCATCCGGAGTAAACAAAGCACCGTGTTCAGCAATCTTCTTACCATTTGAAGGATTACCAACAAAGATATAGCCAGGTAGCGTCTGGACGAACACATCAGGCGTGCGGTTGTCCGGGTTAGGGCTGGGAGCCAGACCAAGCTTATAAGCTTTAGCCCCAGAGTAAACGTTGGCAATGCCAGGATTACAGGTAGGTGCTGAAGTCGTAGAGCCTGATGAAGTACCTGTACAGAGAGGGAGATTTCTCAAACCGCGCAGATATCGAGTGACATCGCTAATCTTGCTTTGATCTTTGAGCCAAACCAGAGAGACATTATCCTGAGTAGCCTGATTCACGGCATTGGGATCTCCGAGGTGGAAGTCGATCGCATCCGGGATCAGGTTATCTTTAAGCAACGTTCCGACACCATTACGGGGGTCTTGACCATGCTTAGCGACTAGAACCACCAGGGTATTGTTAGCTAGAAGTGGATTACTGCGAATCGCTGTCAGAATTTTACCGATACTCTCGTCAGTATGCTGCACAGCATCAGCCAAAACGCTAGACGGTCCGGTGGTCGGAGTAGCCCCGGTCGCTTTCGGATTGTTAGTCGGATTACCGCTGTTGTTGATGCCGCCATCAAGTGCCTTTTCACCAACGCTCACAGCTTGAAAGTTCATGGCAAAGACGTTAGGAACAGCTGCATCCTCGGTTCCTAAAGAGTTCCGCCCATTAATTTCATTGAGAATGGCTTGGACTTTCAAGTCGTCGTAAGCCTTGGTATAGGTTGTGTTATCTGTGACGACATGAGCGTTGGGATCGATTACCGGCTTCCCATTTGCGTCAAAGGAAACAGCATCTGTCAACTTGCCGTTTTGAGCGAAAATGACACTTGCATTGATCTCAGGGGAGTAGTAGTCGTTAATCGAGTTGCCACCGCGTCCTTGAACGATATTGTAGGCAGCGGCGTGTTTATCAGAAAAGGCAGTGTACAACCCAGCGTTATGAGCTACATTGTAAATCGTATTGATGCCGGGGTTGAGATATTGCCAGGGATAAACTGGGTTACAAGTGCCGCTAGAGCAATTTTGGGGCAACCGAGTTGTGTCGATGCTCCCCTTGCCATAGTCCCCTTGCACAAAGGGTTTGGTCGGGTCACCGCTCACATAACCGCCACCATCAAGTCTCCAAACGACATTGTTCGGATCCGGATTGCTGGGATCGGCAGGAATGGAATAATCAAGCAATTCAAAGTAGGTTGCTTCAGTTCCCAAGGGGCTGTTAATATTACCACCATTCGCAATCGGTGCAGTCAAATTGCGAGCATACGTATCATCGTAGTAAACGCCAGTGGTCGCAGGACCTGCACCAGTGAGGTAGGACAAAGTCCCTGGGAAAGAGTCGGATGGGCTAGTGGTGAAGGCGTTAGGGTAAGTTACCCCCACTGAACGGAGGCTGTTGATGTTGGTTAAGTAGGGTTGCAGTGCTGGGTCTAGAAGATCTGCACTACGCAAGCCATCTACAGACAAAATTAGCACATGCTGATATTGTCCAGGGGCAACAGATGCGATCGCTGTCCGGTTAGGAATTGCCATTGAAGCACAGGCACCACAAACCATGGTGAGGGCAAGTGCGAGTTTGGATCTGTTAAAGAACATACAGTATTTATATTGCTATGTGGCAGTTAAAATAGTCTACTTGTGTAAGGTTAAAGCAAAGCTATGAAAAATTTAAGAAGCAATATCTCATCAAAACTTTACAGTAAATTGGTGAATAGGGGCGATCGACGACTGAACCACATATTGACGACAATGAGTACCTGGAGATATTTCTAGTGCAGTCGGCAAGACACATCTCGTTTTAGGTTGGCGATCGCCAAGCTAGTCATTCTGTACTTTTTGCTACAATTTTAATTACTTGACTTCTGTCACTTCACCTAAACGTGTAAAGCGGATTTCAATGCGTCGTCGTGTGGAATCTTCCTGGCGAGAAGTCGGTGGTGGCGCAAACTCGCCATTGGCTAAGATTAGCTGTGCCGCAGAATAGGCGCGAAATTTCAGTCCTTGTAGCCTACCCTCTTTTGTTTGGATGTAACGCAGTACTCTCACTAATGCAAGCGATCGCATCAGTCCTAAGTCAGCATTAGATCCTGCTTTAAGATTTTGGACTGGAAGATTACCACTAGCGATGTTTTCTAAATTCAGGTCTAGATTGCTCGTTCCACTACCATTAACCTGACCATCCGTATGACCGATAACTTCTACCGTATTTATATTGTATTGTTTTGTTTCTCGTTCAATTTCCGGAACTATTTTCGTCCAAATGTAGTGGTACATTGGCTGTGGTAGATCGGCACTGCCGGAAGCGAAGCGGTAAGCACCTTCATCTTTAATCAAAATAATTGGCGGTGTGTCTGTTAATTGCTTGACTGAGTGTAGTTGTCGTTGTAAAGAAGCAACCTGCTGCTCTAATTCATTAGTCTTATTTGCCTTTGCTTGTAAATCTTCAATTTTTTTAGCTAATGCGACTGCTTTATCTTTATTGTTAACTAAATTACTTAGCGTTAGCTCCAAGTTTTTTTGTGAATTGGCAGACTTAACTATTACTATGAACAAAAATAAGAGAAGTATCATGAAGGCATTGGACATTAAGTCCGTAAAAGCTGGCCAAATGTTTAGGTCTTCATGAGAATCAGTATGTCGAGATCGCCTATTCATATTGAAAACATCATATACTTATTTAATAGTATTTTTAAAAGTAGTATTGCTTACACTTCTTAATTGAGAAATACCCTGTTTAATCTCAGTAAGTTGCTTACTACATTCTTGAATTTTACCTGCTAAAAATTGAGCACCTTTGATGCTCATTTCAACTTCTTGTTTCATACCTGCTAACAGGCGATTACCTACGTTTTTATATTCATCGCCTAAAGACTCTATTGGCAAATTTACCTGTTCGGTATAGGTTTTCACAGTTTCCACCAACTGTGTCAGAGCAACTTCCACTGCATTAAGGCTATCGGTTTTATCCACAATTCTTGTTTCTAATTTATCAAGCCTTGTAACCGCTTTTCTGAAACTGTTAGCACCTTGCTTGATTTGGGGAATAATCTCCCCAAAAGAGTTTTGGTTAGCTTGATGCAACTCTAATACTTGCACTGAAGTTTGATTAACACTCTTGAGTTCTGCTCCTAAGTTAATTAATTCCTGACTGCAACGCTGCACTTCAATCACTGCGGTTGCAATAAATTGTGCTGTCTGAGCTAAACTAGTAGCAGATTGGGAGAATTTCTCTTGCGTACTAGCTAAATCTACCGTAGCTGCTGATAATTTTTGAGGAAACTGACTTTTCTCAAATATTTCACCAGCTTGTATAAATATCTCAGCTTTTGCCTTCAGTTCTGCGATCGCATTCTCAAAGTCAGTAGCAGCAGTTGATATAGTACCAGCCGCTTCAAAAAATCTTTCGTAAACTTGCTTAGCTAAATCAGCAGCTTCTTTATTTCCTTGAGCAATTTGTCTCGCTACATCACCTAGAGATTTCTCGACGACATCCCGCACAGTATCACCAAATCTAGTTAAAAACTCATCTTGCTGAGATACCATTCTATTAACTATTTTATCGAGGCGAGTATCACCCTTTACTTCCGTCTGATAAACATTATCTAGATAATCTTCTAGAGAACTTATAAGTCTGTACTTTATTAGGCTAGTATTGAAAAAAAAGTTAACTACTGTTAACAAAGCACTAAATAAGAGTCCAGTTAAGCTAGCAATGAAGGCAATGCTCATGCCTTGTAGTGGTTTTTCTAATTGCGCTACTAAACTGCTAACATTACTAGCAGTAGTCTGATGGATTGTTTGACTAAGCACTGATAAATTAAATGTAATACCGGAAAAAGTACCAAGTAAGCCAAAGGCTAGCAGTAAGTTAGGTAAAATCCGGCAAAAATAATCAATTTGGTCACAGGAGAAGAACCAAATCTTTTCTCGGCTGTAAACTTGATCTATTAATGCTGCTGTATTTACCTGCTCTAAACTTTTGCAAGCATCTTCAAATCTTTTTTCTAATTCTTCTAGTATCCTGGGCTTTTGTCCACCAGATTGCTTTTTAATTAGCCTTCTTAGCCGTTCTTGTAAAAATACCAGATGTTGATATAGCGCTAAGCGTAATAAAATAGCGCCTACAGATGGTATAACGACTAATACAAAAGTTGGGACAATTAGGTATATTGGTACTAGTGGCATTAGTAGAACAATCGTGATTTGATAGAATATTTTAAATTTGGTGAGCATTGCCCACCCAACAAACTTGATTACAAGGCAATACTACTCGGTTAAGGATTTTTGGTAGTAATTTAAGGTGTGTAGAGACGCGGAATTTCGCGTCTCTACAAGGGTTGTCGGTAGGTAAATTATCTTAACTGAGCAGTATTTGATTACAAGGGGTATTTGTTCAAAGTTTCGCAGCGGAGGTATTCGTACTCGTCTTGAGTTATAACGCCATTAGCTAAATCCTGTTGTAGTAGCTCAAATTCTAACCGGCGTTTTTCTCGGTTGTTGTTAGAACATACAGGAGAAGCTGCAACTATTTCGCCAGTAATAGCTTTTTGTTTGCCTGTATTGGTGAGGGGAGCCAAACCTTTTTGTGAGATATTCCTAAATCGCTCATCCATCTTTTTGCGGAAGCGAATAATAATTCCTTCTTTAGCTGTGAGGTCGGCGCTTACAGGAGTGCCAACGACTGTTGCTTTGTAGGGATAATTGGAATTGTCTTCTGGTAATCGATCAACTTCCTTGACAAACTGCCGCAGTTTAGGTAAGTTTTCATTTTCCCAAAGTTCAGGTTGTCTTTCTATTTGAGCAATTTCTTCATCCAGAAGTGTTTTCAAAGCTGTAGCCATATCCTTACGGTTAGCAAGTTCTTCCAAAGCTTGACTCCACTCAGGACTCAGAGAAGCTGTGTAATAACTGTCTCGCAATGAATCATAATATTGAAACTCTAATTGCTGAGTTTGCTGGTTTTCCTCCAGCAACCCAAACGCTAAACAAGGATAGAAAACATCTTCCAAATTCTCTATTGTTCTCGCATCAGGAGGGATGAGGTCAGGAAAAGAGGCGCGGTAGTCATTGTGGAGAAAAGATGTAGCAGAATTCTGTTCCCTGATGTAGGGGTTTCTCATCTGTTCTAAGCTAACTATCAATCTCAGGGGAAACCCAGCGTACTCATTCACGATTAAAATTTCGTCGTCAGCTTGAGTTGGTCTGAGGACACTTGTAGCAATTCCCAAGTCCTGACTCAGCAAAGTTTTAAACTGTTGTACTTCTAACTCATCTATGTCTTTAAAACCGATTAACTTACTACTTTTAGCAGGGTCATCGCGGAAGTAGGGGTCATTCAAATTAAGACGTAGCAGAGGTTCAGCTTGCTGTAAAATTTGTGCAAAGCGAGTTGAACGCGCTGTCAGGGAGTAGTTTTGCATGAAGCGCTTGATCACAGAGTTGACAATATTCATACCGCGAGAAGCAAATAAGCTGTCAACTTTGAGATCAATTTCTTTTTGCAGCTGGTGTGGAGTCGCACGTTCCTGGTCTATAAAACTTGCCAAAGACTGTCCGCGTCCAGTTGGTTCTGTAATTTCGGAACTCACTAGCACCAACTGGCGGCGAAAGTCATCGAGTGGCAAGATAGTTTGGTAACAGCGCTCAATATCTTCATTATTAATGATTGCCTCACCACTCATCTCATCAAAATTAAGTTGTTTGAGGTTTTTTTCTTGTTTCTCATAGGCGCCTTTCAAATTCTCTACGCATGCACTAAAAGCAGCAACTTGAGTCGATCTCCCTTGAACATGCTTTTGTAAAGCATCGACAATTTGTAGCGCCTCCTGCAAAACTGCTAACTGAAAGTTATGCTTGATCAATTCATAAACTTCCCGTACCACCTTTTTTGCTTCAGTTTGTACTGGGCTATTTTTATTGCCTACAAAAGGAATACCAGCTTTCTGCTCAATGTCCTGAATTATTTGTTCAGCATCCCGCCATTTTTTATCTAAATCTTCCAAGCGGCGCATCCCGCCAAAATTGGCAATTTCTTCTTGGAGGTTGCGTTGATAGTTATGCAGTTCATGTTGCAAAGCATCTAGCCAGTCACGGGTACTTTTAATTGCGAAATTTGGTTCGCTAGGAGTGAGTAACCGCGTAATAAAATCGTCAATATTTGTCTGGAGTTCTTTGGTGATGTTTGGACAAATCTGTTGCAGTCTTGTCAGCCAGATTCCCCTGTTACTCTCAGTCTCGCCAGGTTGGGTTTTGCGGAATTGCTCTCGAAATTCCCTTGGCAATTGTTGGCAGACTGCGTTGCGATCGTCGCGATTTTTACATTCAGCAATTGAGCGATCTAATTTATTTCTCCAAGCGTTGATTGTATTAACAAAATTCTTGTTCGAGTCTTGTACAGCCTCAGCTATTCTAGTAGTTAAACCGTCCTTTTTCCCAAGGTCGCTGTGCCAACGATACTGAATTAAGAATTGTTCAAGTAAGCTAGAAGGGTCGGGACTTTGACCTTGCCCATTTAACCAGAATGTTATCAGACCCAAACTGACGCGATTTAAGGCGATTTGGACAATGGTATCGCGGGGGAAATAAATCGCTGCTAGTCCAAATGTTAAATAACGCTGTCCATTGGGACGAGGGTGCTTATCCCACTGAATCATGTGTTGCAGAAAATTGTCTCTGTTGCCTTTGACGACTGGTGCTAATTCACCAGAGAAGTCCAAAGCAATCTTATGTGCAATAACGTTACACAGTTTACCTTGTGCCAAGATTTCGTATTCGCCTCCTGTCTGATTAGAAACCAAATAGGTGTAGTCAAAAGGCGGTCGCTGTT
>CAZZYE010000223.1:0-1552 GCA_964658145.1 uncultured Stigonema sp. | reverse complement strand
GAAGGACGACTTGAAGGAGAGCAAAGTCTAGTGATACGTCTTCTAAATCGCCGCCTTGGTGAAATCGATGCATCATTAACTCAGCAAGTTAGAAGATTATCGATAGCACAACTCGAAACATTGGGAGAAGCATTATTAGATTTTTCTGGGGTAGCTGATTTACAGGCATGGTTAAATCAACTTGAAGAATAGAAAGGCTCATCTTTAATCAAAATAATTGGCGGTGTGTCTGTTAATTGCTTGACTGAGTGTAGTTTCGTTGTACAGAAGCGACCTGCTACTCTATTTTCGTTTGCATACATTTTCAAAGAATGAACTGATGAGCGCTTTTCCTATGCGCTATTTTTTTACTTGAATAACTATTTCATATTCGCGGTAGCGAGGATCTGGACAATTGATTTTAAATCGAGAACTAGCTATAGGAGTCCGCGATGTAATTTGTTGACTGTTGTAGAAAATGGGTGCGGAATTAGTAGGCACTAAGTAAAACTTTTCTCCTTTGCGTTCTAAATAAGCTCTGACTTCTGCTCCTGGACAGTTAATAGAATCTACACAAGTAGAATTATCTTCAGCGTGACCAATAGCAATTCGTTTATTATTCGGTAATTTGCATTTTTGGTCTTCCTGGTTGTCTGTTCCCTCAAAATCTACTCTCAATTCCCACTTCTTTCGCAGGCGCAAAAATTTGCTCAGGTGCGTTACGACGTTCCGTCTAACGCACCCTACTAAATTGGAGATTTTTTTAATTGGAAGTCCCTAAGTAGGTATGCACAAATTATCTTAAGAGTCAAGTTCAGGAACTTGATATTAACTTCAGTCATCAAACACCATAGCAATTTTGATAGTAAGCCAAAATTTGCTTGACTTGTTGCCGACTTTGTGAACCTGAAATTGGTGTGTAATCAATCCACAAACCACCGATTTGGCTTTGATTGTAATCAAACTGTTGGGAAGACTGGGGAATTAAACCCACTTCCACCCCTTCCACTTGACGCAAGTGAGCTGCTATCTCCCGATAGACTGCTAAAGGTAAACGAGCAAATTCAATGATTTCTCTTGTCTCCATAGTTACATAGCTCCCGTAGAAACAGGGTTTTGAGGCGGTGATTTTACCGAAACAGGATTTCCGGCAGAAGCTGTAGATGACGGTTTGGCGTTGGCAGGCGCTTCCCCGACCATTTTGGCAACTTCAATACCATATTGTTCCAGAATAACGGTCGGATCAGAACCTTCATTCATTTCAATACGTTTAACCAGCAGTCCGCTTGCCAATTGCTGTCCTGCCTGCACGTACCGACTAGCTGGCTCATTTGGTACCTTGATAATTGCCTGGGGTTCTTTACCAACAAGAACTACACCTGAAACCAGAACCGCTTTTGCTAACTCAGGTTGTGGTGGTGGTGGTAATACAGATACTAGAGATTGGTTGGGGATAACTTGAGGCAATACCTTAGGCAGAACTGGAGTTAATTTCGGGGTAGCATTAGCTTTTTTCTGTATCCCTCCAGAAGAAGCGTAGATGTTTTTAGGGCGGGTTGCCACAGGCATCGCC
>CAZZYE010000222.1:0-9745 GCA_964658145.1 uncultured Stigonema sp. | reverse complement strand
AAGGCGGGTTGAAGGTAGGAACTAAATGATAAGTGATTAACCGGACTTGATATGAGGAGTAAGGAATAAAAACTTATAACTCCTCACTCTTGCTAGAACTTTATATTGGTGTCGTTTTGTATTTCTTGAAGTTGCTGAATTCATGTAGGAAAATGATTTCGTTTAATGCCAAAATCCTTGTCCTGATGTGAAGGGTCGCATCTCTAGGGTTTTCAACAACGCACAATTACAGCAATTTTCAATTGAATTGACCACATTGTAAGGGCGGGGAAACCCCGCCCCTACGGTTATGCTGTAATTTCTGGAGATGTGTAATGTAAAGATTTGTAAATTTTAACGTAACTTCTTGCACCTCACCTGAAGAGTTAGTAGACGAGCATTTATGAAAGTGTCACATCAAGCGTGTGATTGACTGGTATTAAGAAGCTCAAGGGGAGGCTATGAATAATCCAATATTGATAATTGCTTGTATTTCAGTTGCGGTCGGTCTTATTTGTGGTGTGGTTGATTTATATCCAACAGCGACGCCAAGAGGTGGATAGTCTAATACGCTAATGCGTAATTACAATCAGTGTTCGCTTTTCCCCCTCCACTGATTGTAGACCACTAAATTTTTAATGAGCGTATTCTTTGTACCCTTTTAATTACGAATTACTAATTAGTAATTATTTGGTCATTCTAAAACGCTCCTGAAATAACTGAAACATTATGGATGAATTTGAAGAGCATGTTCAAAAAGCCTGTTGCTATCCACGAGGTAGTAAGGAGCGCAACAAACAACTGAATGAGATTATTTGGCGAATTCAGCAATCAGGTAAGCTTTGGAGAAGCAAGGATGTACATGATTATGAAGATGCGCTTCAGCAAACCTGGCTGTACTTTTGCCGCAATCTCTGTGAAGCAACTACAGGCGATCGCTACGATCCACAAAGAGCAAGCGTTATGACTTGGCTCAATGCCTACCTCAAGGCACGCCTTTACGATCGCCGTATCGATGCATATTTTGAAAAAAATGTCAAGATTGAACCTATGTTGTCTAAAGATGGGGAACTGCTAGACCCTTTAGATCTGATCCAAGCCCGACCAGACCCACCTCCCATCCTAGAAGACATCCGCGAATGGTTGGAAAAAGAAGGCAGTAAATTGCGCTCGATTCATGTGCGCGATCGCCCAGATATTAACTGTCAAGTCTTGATAGAACGGCGCTTACCTCCTGAAACTACTTGGAACGTTTTGGCACAAGAGTTTGGAGTGACGATTCCCGCTCTCAGCGGCTTCTATCAAAACCAATGCTTTCCTCGCCTCCTCAATTTCGGCAAATCTCAAGGCTATCTATAATTGATATGAGTTACTCCACTGACAATCTAACTATTTCCATCCCAATTCCTCAATCAGCTCGACAAACTGCCCTGGAGTTTGCCCAAGAGCAACCAGATACCCAGAAAGCAAAACAGGTATACCTAAATACCTTAGCTGTATTGGTGGTTAAAACTTACTTGCAAATGCTTGATATCCCTACAGACATAGAAGGGAGTCATAGCTGGAACAGAATTGGTCGGTTATGCGCAGATGTGGCGGATTTGCAAGTAACGGGAGTTGGGCGTTTGGAATGCCGATCGCTCAGAACAGGCGAAGGTAGTTGCTTTGTTCCACCAGAAGTTTGGGATGACCGCATTGGCTATGTTGTTGTTCAGCTAGATAAAACCTGTAAAGAAGGGAAAATCTTAGGATTTATGCCTACAGTTAGCTCCTCAATTGTCTGTATCACACAACTGCAACCTTTGCAAGTATTAGTTGAGCGCTTGCATGAATCTCAAGTGGTGCAGTTACGGCAATGGCTGGAAGGTATTTATGAAGCCGGATGGCAAACGATAGAACAATTGTCTGGTGAAAGCAGTTCAGCAGTGGCATTTCGATCTAAACGGGTGAGAGGAGTAGAGCTTGATACCCCGGAAAAGATTCGGCATATTATTAGGCAGTTGTATGCTAAGAGTTGGGGCTATCGTTCACTTGAGCAGTTAACGGTTTCTTCCGAGTCAGAATTCAGCGATGTTCTCGTTAATCTTTTGCAAACCACTGAGGATGAAGAAATCCGTTGGACTTTGGCTGAGATTCTCTGGACGATCGATCCTACTCACAGAATAATTAGCTCGCGACGAGTGATGGACTTGGGGATGCAACTTGGCGGTCATGCTGTAGCGCTTATGGTAGCAATTTTACCAAAACCAGATGGAAACGTTGCCCTTCTACTGCGGGTATATCCAATGGGAAATCAGCCCTACTTACCGCAGAGTTTGGTATTGGCTGGACTGTATGAAAACGGCGTACCGTTTCTGGAAGCACAAGCCAGGGAGCGGGATGACTATATCCAATTAAAATTTAGTGCAAAATTCGGAGAACGATTCAGTGTTAGGGTTAGCTTAGAAAATGCAGCCATTACAGAGAATTTTATCATCTAACTTTATCCTGAAAGGATGTTAAACGTGGGCAAGCTGGTTATCTTCGATATTGAAGAGGGCAGTTTTGAGCGGGGATTTCCTGTCAAGTTACGCATTGGGGAGGATGGTAAGCGCCATTCTGTTGAAATTCGTGGCACATTACCGCCTGCACCCAACATTCCTCATGACTACAGTTGCTGGCAATCGAAGTACCGTAGTTTAGGAGCAATTGGGCGCATCATCTTGCCAGAAACACAGATAACGAACGTTTCAACTGTGGAAGAATGCAACAATGCTGCTGCTAGGCTGCAATCTAGCTTGAATGACTGGCTGAATAAACCATCTGTACAGAAACTGGAGTGGGAATTACTACAAAATGTCAGCAAATCTGAAAAGGTGCGATTTATTCTGCAAACTCAAGATCCCTTACTGCGGCGGCTTCCTTGGCATTTATGGGATTTTTTCGATATTTGTTACCCACAAGCTGAAATTGCTCTGAGTGCTGAGTATGAGCCTAACGTAGACAACTTCCGAAATCCAGTCAAAATTCTCGCGCTTTTGGGCAATAGTCAGGGGATAAATGTTCAGCAAGATACAGATATACTACACCAGTTACCAGGGGCAAAAGTCAAACTGCTGCCAGAGCCATCACGACAGGAACTTATTGACAAGTTGTGGAGTCAGCCTTGGGACATTCTGTTTTTTGCAGGGCATAGTTGCAGCCATGATGGGGACAGTAGTGGGGAAATTCAAATTAATCGCAACGAGAGTTTATCCCTTGACCAGTTACGCAATGCCCTAGAAAATGCTGTAAAGAAGGGGTTGAAGCTGGCAATTTTTAACTCCTGTGATGGGTTGGGACTGGCACGAAAGCTAGTTGATTTAAGGATTCCCTATGCGATCGTGATGCGAGAACCGGTGCCTGACATAGTAGCACAAAAGTTTTTGCAGTACTTCCTCACAGCATTTGCTGGTGGCGAATCCTTCTACTCGTCTGTTCGTCTAGCCCGTAAGCGGTTGCAGGAAGAATTGGAAGACAAATATCCTTGTGCTTCCTGGCTACCGGTGATTTTTCAGAATCCAGTAGCTGCAGAGTTAAAGTATCCTAAACAGCGTAATTGGCAAAAAATGGGATTGTTGGCAGCAACTGGGGCGATCGCCGCAGTTGGGTTCGCAGTCTTTGCATGGAGTGTAATTGATGAAATTAGGTTCCGCAACCGGACAAGTTTAGGGGAGAAGATTTTGGTTCAGTCAGTTAAAACGGCTGATAAAGAAGCGGGTGTGCAGGCGTTCTGGTTCAAAGATTACACGACAGCAGTTAACAAGTTTAAAAAGTCTTTGCAGCAGAAACCCAACGACCCAGAAACTCTTATTTATCTGAATAATGCCAAGATTGGTCATAACAATGCACTCACAATTGCAGTTCCTGTTCCCATTGGTAGTAACCTGAATGTGGCGCAAGAGATTCTCCGAGGAGTAGCGCAGGCTCAAGATGAGGTGAATAGTCAGGGTGGGATGAATGGTAAGTTGCTACTCGTGGAGATTGCCAATGATGACAACGATCCGCCGATCGCCCAACGAGTTGCTCACTTCTTTGTGAGCGATCGCCAAATCTTGGCAGTAGTCGGACACGATAGTAGCGATGCTAGCGTTGCTGCTTCTGACATCTATCAGCGGGGAGAACTGGTAATGGTTTCACCAACCAGTACTTCGAGAAGATTAACTGAACGAAGCGATCGCTTCAATGGTATTAACTACATATTTAGAACAGTCATTAGTGTTACCCCAATCACTGATGCTCTTGCTCAAAATGCTAAAACGGCTGGCAAAACTCGAATAGCCATCTGTCGTGATTCCAAGGCTACGGAGCAGTCTTTTGAATCGGACTTTGCTGTTGCGGTTACAAGAAATGGGGGCAAGCTCATTGACATCCACTGTGACTTTGCCGATGCTAACTTTCAGCCGCAGGCAGTAATTGACAGGGCAAACAATGTGGGTGCAGATAGCCTGCTGTTCAATCCCCATGTAGACCGAATTGACAAAGTGTTCGCCATTGCCAAAGCCAATCACGGCAAGTTAACTCTGTTGGGAAACCCTAGCTTGCAAACCTCGAAAACCCTCGAAAAAGGCATCGCAGTCAACGGCATTATACTTGCAGTACCCTGGCACGTCGCCGCCTCAGCCAACAAAGACTTTACCCAAAAAGCCATCAAACAGTGGGGTGATGTGAACCAGGTAAGTTGGCGGACGGCGACGGCTTACGATGCTACTAAAGTGATTGTGGCGGGAGTGAAGAAGAACGGTACGCGAACGGGATTGCAACAGGCACTCTCTGGTTCCTTGTCAATGAATGGTGTAACGGGAAATATTCAGTTTTTGCCGTCAGGCGATCGCGGTGGTAATGCTGTGCCGATCAAAGTGCAATGCGATCCAAACACCCTCAATAATTGCCAATTTGTCCCACTTGCTCCGACTCTGAGTTTGGGACAAACAAGTTTAATTTCCGCCCACGGTAATGCACTAAAAACAGCAGGCGTACAAGCCTTCGCTCGTTCTGATTTCGCTACAGCTATTACTAACTTCCAAAATTCTCTAAAAATAAATCCTAACGATCCTGAAACGTTGATTTACCTGAACAATTCTCTTGCCGCCAAATCAGGACAATACTTAAAAATTGGAGCGGTCGTCCCGATTAGTAGTAACTTGAATGTCGCAGAAGAAATGCTCCGTGGGGTGGCGCAGGCTCAAGATGAAATTAATCGCTTGGGTGGCATTAAAGGCAGGCTTTTACAAGTGGTGATCGCCTCCGATGAAAACGATCCTAATATTGCTCAAGAAATTGCCTCTAAATTTGTAGAAGATGAGCAAATTCTGGCAGTGGTTGGTCATAATTCCAGTAATGCTGCGATCGCTGCTGCGCCAGTATATGAAAAAGGCAAATTAGTTATGATTTCACCTACCAGCTTTTCTGCAAAACTATCTGGAATAGGTAAATATATATTTCGCACTACCCCCAGTATTCGTTTTGTTGCCGATACTCTGTCCCGCTACGCTATTAAAACTGCCAATAAAAGAAAATTAGCAATTTGTGTGGATGAAAAGTCTATAGATAATCAGTCGTTTAGGGATGAGTTTCAATCAGCATTTTACATTGATGGCGGTAATTTTGTCAAGACAAATTGTGATTTTTCTGCACCCGATTTCAATGCCAATCAAGTGATTTCTGATGCGATTAATAATGGTGCGGATGGTTTGGTATTAGCTCCCTTTATAAATAGAATTAATAAAGCTTTAGATTTAGCACGGGCAAATAAAGGGCGGTTAGCCCTATTTGGTAGTTCGACGCTATGCACATACCAAACTCTACAGGTAGGACAAGCAGATGTTAATGGTATGGTACTAGCTGTACCTTGGCATCCTACAAAAATTCCCGGCAATCCGTTTGTACCAAATGCGCAAAAACTGTGGCGTGGTTCGGTGAACTGGCGAACGGCAATGGCTTATGATGCAACTGTTGCTATTGTCACTGGATTGCAGCTTAATAGCACACGCTCAGAATTGCAAAATGTGCTGCACAGTTCCAGCTTTTTGGCAAACGGTGCAACAGGCAAAATTGAATTTTTACCATCAGGCGATCGTAACGGTAATGCCATCTTAGTTCAGATTCAGCCTAGTAGCACATCCCCAAGTGGCTATGATTTTGTTCCTTTGAATCCATGAAATCAATTCACGCCTTTTTCCATAGCCCTTTGTAGGGTTCCGGCGATAATTGCGTGTAGCGGACGGTATGCTGTATGTTCTTATGACCAAGGTAGCCCTGAATCGTTCGGGTATCGGTTTTTTCCCGCGCCAGATAATACCCGCAGCCGTGGCGAAGCATGTGGGCATGAATCGGGAATGGTATGCTAGCAAGTTTGCCCACCTGCTCTATAATGCCACGGATGGAATCGGGAGCAAGAGGGGATTGACGGGAGGAGGTGAAGAGAAAGGGAGCGCCTGGGTACTCCTTTTGCAGCCTGCGTAACGCCCGCAGTTCGTCCCCGTAGAGGGGATGCACCGCAGGAGAGCCGTTCTTGAGGCGGTTGACGTGCAGCGTGGCGCTGGCAAAATCCACTTGCTCCCATCGTAAGGGACTTCCAGAGAATAAAATATACAGCTTATTCTCAGCAACACCAACCGTCCTGGCTTGCAAACCTTACAGATGAAAGTGGAACAAGGTGATGTTATCCTGGTGACCAAGCTGGACAGGTTAGGGCGTGATACAGCGGACATGATTCAGCTAATAAAGCAGTTTGATGAAATGGGTGTCTATGTAAGCTTCCTGGATGACTATTTATGAGAATGGCAAACCCGCAGAATGGCCTTAAAGTAGAAGCGTAATGCAGGCATTCTCAAAAACCTGCGTTTTTGAGAATAGGTACTATTATAATACAGATACACATTGTGTATCTGGCAGTCCTGTGCTAGGATACAAGACTTAAGGAGAAGATTATGCAGCCCCATAGCAGTCCTGATATTCCTGCTCGCGCCGTCAATCTGCGTATCCGTGAGGATGTGCGGATGCTGATTGACCGGGCAGCAAAAGCGCAAAGCAAATCACGTTCAGATTTTATAATTGATGCCGCACGGCGAGCGGCGGAGGATACGCTACTTGACCAGACCTTCCTGCGGGTGGATGAGGAAACCTATCAGCATTTTCTCAATATTCTGGATGTTCCACCCCATAATGAAGGGTTTGAACGCTTGATGAATGTTAAGAAGCCTTGGGAATAGATGACCCTTCAAGCCCCTGTCCCTCTTGCTGATGCTCATCTACTGGATGACTTTGATTGCGGAGTTGCCAGTCTGAATGACTGGTTAAAACGCCGCGCAGTTGCCAATCAAAAGAACAACGCATCACGCACTTATGTTGTAACGGATGGGCAGAAAGTGATTGCCTACTATTGCCTTTCCTCTGGCGCATTGGCACTCAAGGACGCGCCATCGCCTATAAGACGGAATATGCCAGACCCCATACCCGTAGCCATTCTTGGAAGGCTTGGAGTAGATACCGCATGGAAGGGTCAAGGATTAGGCGCGGCATTACTGCAAGATGCGGTGCTTCGTACAGTGCAAGCGGCAGAAATACTAGGCATCCGTGGAATAGTAGTACATGCCATATCGGAAGAAGCCAGGGAATTCTATGAGCATTACGGGTTTTCTCCTTCACCCACACAGCCTATGACGCTTATTCTGTCAATCAAGAAAGTCACAGTATAATTTCAGAATCGCTACTTTCAAGAACATCCATCCTCGGCCGTGTTTCCCTTTTTAGAAGAAAGAAACAGTCTTCAGTTTATCCCTCCCAGGTAGGAGGAGTAACAGGGGGATATAAGCTTTTCTGATCTCGCGCTATTGCGGTTTTCGCTACAATCTGTTGACCCATGATAATGGTAGCGGCAGTGACGGAAAGAACAGCGCGTCGCAGGCAATGGGATACCATAAGGTCACTATTAGGAACACGGCGCGTCTTGATAGCATATATTTTCTATTTTACCAACAATGGGTCATAAGTTGGCATTACACGAAATTGGATTGGGATGCTTAATCCCATCTTGTGTCAACCGTATATTCGCAGTTCATTGTGTAGCACTCAATTTTCAAGAATGGCTAAAAGGTAGATATAAAAAAGGTTTTCAGACCATCAAGCATGATTTTACAAACATCTCGGCTCAATGCCTAAACCTCGTGGAAAGTCCCCAGGCTGGAAAACTGGACAACCACGTCTACGCGGGAGGTGCTATCCCATAGTCAAAAAAACTACTACTAAATCTCGTAAAGAACAACCAGAATCTGCTTAAGATTGTCGATTTTTTTCCCTGAAGCTTGTTTCTTCTCAACTCAGCATTGCTGGGTCGTTTCTTGTTGCTTAGTCTAAATACCAGTAATCAGGTGAGCAATGAAAATGTAAAAGTTTGTAAATAACAAGATAATTTCTGGGAGTTGGACTGAGAAGTAAATAAAGGGGGTGTTTAAGGCACTTCTTTTCAGTCCAAAATCTTCTGAATTCTCAAATACTTGTATATGCAGTACGTCCGTAGAAGCACCACGAATAATTTTCCATTTGGTTTTTACTTTGCTGGAGGAATCTTTCTATTACTTTTGGCTATTACTTTCCGTCCCTTCGCCATTGTCAATGCGGGAGAAAGGGGTGTGATTATGAAATTTGGTAAAGTGCAGAATCAGGTTTTAGATGAAGGCATCCACCCTATATTGCCAATTGTTACGTCAGTTAAAAGACTTAGTGTTCGTGTTCAACAAAACACTTTCCAATCTGACGCTGCTTCCAAAGACCTTCAGAAAATAACTACAGAACTTGCTGTTAACTGGCACATAGACCCGATAGGGGCAAATAAGGTTTTTCAACAAGTAGGTGATGAACAACAAATAATTACAGGGATAATAACTCCCGCAGTTTCTGAGGTTTTGAAGGCAGAAACCTCTAAAAAGACAGCCGAGGAAATTATCACTCTCAGGACGCAATTGAAAGAAGAAATTGATAGTAATCTTAAAAAACGTCTTGCTACTTATGGTTTGATAGTGGATGATGTTTCTCTAGTTAATTTTGCGTTTTCTCCAGAATTCAGCAAAGCTATTGAAGCAAAACAAATAGCTGAACAAGAGGCTAAGCAGGCAGAATTTAGTGCTAAGAAAGCGACTCAAGAAGCGCAAGCAGAAATTAACCGTGCTAAAGGTCAAGCAGAGGCGCAAAGATTACAAAGGCAGACTTTAACGGCACCGTTGTTGCAACAGCAAGCAATAGAGAAATGGGATGGGCACTTTCCGACAGTTATGGGAGGCAATGGTACTCTGCCTTTAATTAATATAAATCCTACTAGTTTCGCTAATCAGCCAAAGTAAGAAAATCAATAGTTTTTGGTGTTTATTTTCTTGCTTTTGTCCCCTTGAATCTACAATTAGGTGAGTAATGAAAATGTAAATGTTTGTAAATAACAAGATAAGTTTTGGGAGTTGGACTGAGAAGCAAATAAACGGGGTGTTTAAACTGATATCTTGCACCATTCTCAATAAGGGTAGGGTGGGCACTGCCCACCAACGCAAAAATAGGTCCGTTCGGTCAATGGTGGGCGATGCCCACCCTACAAAAATAGCGTTATTGCAACTGGTGCAAGATGTAAGTAAAGACACTTCTTTTAAGTCCAAAATCCTATGAAATTATCAGATAACTTATGCGCTCAAAAAATGAAATCAAGCTTCTTGTTTTATCTCTGCTGTTTACCACTGGTTTGCTAGGTTCTGGTTTTTGG
>CAZZYE010000221.1:0-9771 GCA_964658145.1 uncultured Stigonema sp. | reverse complement strand
ATAGTACCTTTGGTGAAGCTTTTTGTTGACACTGCGATTTGCAGTGCCAAAATCGAGACGAATAAGGAAAGTAAATAGTCATGGTCAAAACGGCAACACTGTTGCCGTTTATACAAAGGTAATCACAAAGAGATCCGCGATCGCCATGGTTGTGGGCATTTTGACATAGACAGTAGACCACTCGTAAGTGCGAGCGCCAATCCCCACTCTTACCGTTATTCCCATGACATCTGTTGCCTCAGTTAGTATCGACCTAACCCTTAATCGTTCCCAGTTCGACAACGACTTGCAGAAAATAGAGCAGGAGAATCTAGGTGCGATCGCACTTTCGACCAGGCTCGATCCAACAAATTTTAAACGGCAAATTGAGGGGTTAACAGGATTCTTGCCAACGGTGTCTATTCCAGTAGAACTGGACGCCACTAGATTTCAACAGCAATTGTCGCAACTGGGTAAGGAATCCGTATCGATTGCGTTAAAGTGCGATCGCACAAGCTTTGATCGCTTGCGCATTCCTGTGCTTTGGGTGTATGTAAGAAAAGCGATCGCATAAACGGAACTCATCCTTGAAACGGACACAAACAAATATAATATTTTATTAAATATAAAGTAAATAATAATAAACGTTTCCATCCGTGACTCGGATGACCGGGATAGCACTCACGCTTATCAGCGATGGGAAAGCCTTGTGAGTAGACTTCATGATTGTAGAAACTGCCAACTACTGTTGTGATTTTAACCAGCTAATAACATTCTAATAACTTTTTAATTATATAGTTTTTCTACGTCAGGATTCAGTCATGCTTGTGAAGCAGCGAACATTACAAAACTTAAATATATGGATTTATCATCTCCTACCTCTACTACAAACTCGCCCCTAACACCTGTATTTGGGGATAATGTCCAAGACCTGCTTGGTACAGGTGCGTTAAACGTAAACCCCAGTGCCATCATTACAGTGAATAGTATTGCCGATACGGTAGATGACCCGTCTTCAGGTGTCATCACGCTGCGGGATGCTATTAATCAAGCGAATGCGGACAATGGACAGGACTTGATTGTATTTGACCGCTCTGTGTTTTCCAATGCACAAACTATTACCCTCAGTGGCACAGAACTAGACATCACCCACAACTTAGACATTATTGCTCCACGTGACCCGCTGACGGGTGGGGACTTGGTGACGGTGAGTGGTAACAATGCCTCGCGGGTGTTTGAGATTGAAACAGGAGCAACGGTAACTGTCTCGGGATTGATTGTTGCCGATGGCAATGTGGCAGGGGCTAATAGCGGCGGTGGGATTAAGAACTCCGGTACTTTGACTCTAGACAACAGCACCATCAGCGGTAACTCCTGTACGAAGGATAATGTCCAGTTTGTGAGCGGCTATGGCGGCGGCATCTTCAACACTGGCACAATGAATGTTCGCAACAGCACCATCAGCGGTAACAGCATAAGCGGCGATTACGGCGGCGGCATCTATAACGGTGGCACAATGAATGTTCGCAACAGCACCATCAGCGGTAACAGCGTCAGTGACTCTAACTTGTTATTCATACCCGCCGGCACTAAGATCGAAAACGGCGGCGGCGGCATCTATAACAGTGGCACAATGACGGTGAGTACTAGCACCATCAGCGGTAACAGCGTCAGCGGTCAATCGATCTATGGCGGCGGCATCTTTAACAGGGGCAAACTCACGCTAGCATTTAGTACCTTCACTCTCAACCAAGCCAAGAATGGTGGAGGCGTGTACAATTCTCCTGGCTATACTAACTTGGTATTAGGTGGCACTATTCCTCCTGGCTCTACCAATGTGCGCAACACAATTATCGCCTCTAACCTCAACAGTGATGGTGGTGTCAACCCAGACGTATTCGGTACATTTATCAGCAATGGCTACAACCTAATTGGTGACGGCACACGCAGTACCGGATTTGGCGTCACAGGAGACATTGTAGGCACAAGCGATAACCCAATTGACCCCCTGTTAGCTCCCCTAGCCTTCAATGGTGGTTCCACCCAAACTGTTGCCCTACAGACTGGTAGTCCTGCAATTGGTGCAGGTGACCCAACAGTGTTAGACACTGACCCCACTACAGACCAACGCGGCTTCCCTCGTCGTGCTGTTGATGGTACAACCGATATTGGGGCGTTTGAATTTTCTAGTTGAACCGGTGGTTATTGTTAGTAAAATACCTCACTCAGATCTACATCTGAGTGGGGTATTTGTTTGTACTGGGTCGCTCACTTACAAAGGCAGCTTATGTTCCTCCGATGACGAACATAACGTGCCGCCCCAAAGTCAACGAATAGCCGTGGCGATCGCTCTGACTAACCGTGCGTGGGATATTGTCAAAAATAAAACACCACCTTTGCGGGTGGCGTGTGTTTCGTGCATATGTGGTTTCTTAGTTGATAGAGACTTGAGGCGATTTATCTACTGTGACCTTACCATCTGGATGTTCAGTGTAGGTTTTAATGCCTCTCCAGCTTTTTCATAATTCAAAGTTTGTAACCTTCATGAACAACAGATGCAGCTTCCTCCAAGTGCTTTACCGCTTCCCGAAACCCCAGTTGTTGATCCGTCCAATTGGTCAAAGCAATTAGCAAGTCCTCGTATGTGTAGCCCTCTTGCCTTAGAAGTGGGATTAGTTCACTTACGAAACGAGTTAGTGCTTCACGGCGGCAATCTTGTAGGGCGTGTTTGATGGCTGTAATGGCTTCAGGATTTTCCATACTTGTCACCTTGCTCAAGTTGCTCTTTAAGTGCAGCCACTCTTGTGGTGTGAGACTTGACTTCGGCTTCAATGAGAGTGTGCAATTCTTCTGGGTTTAATGGTCTGAGGCTAGACTCTCCAAAGCTTTCGGTATCGTCAGCATTCTGGTCGAGCAATATCCAATAAATCCAACCTTCGCCATGCTGGCATGCACGGTAACTACCAGGTGGATAGTATTCCATCCCCACGATTTGACCTTGTTTTACCATCTGACCAAAGCGGTATTTGGGTGGTGTCCAAGTGCTGGGGAGAATGATATTTTGTGTCATGTTTTTCCTTTAAAGTTTGTTCTTGCTGTAATGAAAGGCTGGCTACTGCATCAAGCAGGTGGTGCGCTACTGCTTTATCTTCAAATCCGAAAGCCCAACTACCAAGAGCCTGTAATAAATGCCGCAAGGTGTACCCGCGTTCAAAAAGCATTGGGATAAAGCGATCGCTTAAGAATCGCTGCAGCGTCAGTTCCCGATCAATCCGGAGGAGAGTTTGAGTTGCATGTTCATCCATGCTGGGGTAAGTCCAGTCAGGGACAAATCCTCTTGGTAGAAACGAGTCCAGTCAGTGGTCATTCATTTCGAGGGCTTCGAGTACGGACAAGTGCCATTGGAGGGATTGGATTGTTTTATCTCGTCCCCTTGCGGTGTCAAGAACCAATTGACCGTATTCTTTGCCTTTCTCGGTTGGCAAATAGGCAGGGTTCTTGCCGTCTGGGTTTTTGATTTGGAAGCCCTGCTCTAGTAGCAGCTTGTTAACTCGGATCGCAGTCCAGCTTTCTCCAGTGGTTTCGCTCAACCTTTCGGCTAATGCGGTAGGGCGAACTAATTCGGCTTCTATTGGGATTGATAAAGCTGACTTGGCTGCTTCAATGGTGATAGCGTGTTGGGGATGAAGACGTGCGATCGCATTCCCTTTTGCCCCCGCTATTAGATTGGGGTGTAGGTTGGTGTTGCCTAACATCAAGTCAACCACTTCTGATATTTCAGCAGGGGTAGGGATTGGGGGAGCAAACTTTGGGAGTTCTTCTTGGGGTTCTGTGGTAGGTTGGGTGACAGAGTACTTGCCAGTTTTACGGATACTGGGGAGTATTTCTTCAAAGACTAAAATCTGAAATTTTCGTGCCTCTGGCTTGTCTGACCGAAAAATCAGTTCGTATACCGCAGGCTCTTTGATTAACCAAGTTTTCGATGTAAGGTTCGACCGAACGTCGAGAGTATCAAGGCTTTCAAGCTTTTTCCATTCATCTGGCATTCGATCAATGCGCTCGGACAATGTTGAGCGTGCAATCGAAAGACCCTTTGCTACGTCTGCTGCTATAAACCACGGCTCAAAATCCAAAATTACGACCCGGATTTCTTGTCCTTCAAACTGAAATGCTGTCAAGTTATTCACGAGTTTACCTCCAGAACAAAAATAAAAAGCACGGAGATGTCTCCGTGCAGAAAGTGGCTACGCCGCAATATCGCCTGCTGCGAGGTAATCACTAGCGGTAATAATGACCAACTGTGCTTGTTCTGGAGTATTCAGTCGGAGGCGAATATCACTGCAACAGGGTTGAGCCACCCACCTGCCTTCGCTGTCTTCATAGAAAGTACCAAGCAGAGCCATACCTTTCCAAAGGCGATAGAGAGAACCAAAGTCAGAGTCTTCTACGCTGTCAATTTCAAATTCTGGCGCTAGCTCTTGAGATTGTTGTTCAATGTATCGGTCTAGATCAAATTGAGCTAAAGCTTGTGAGTCAAGGGTCACTTGAGTCATAATTAAAAAGTCCTTTGGCTAATTGGCTTTTGGGCTAACGGCTTTTGGTTCAACGTTTCCAGGCGGGAACCAAAGCCGTTTTGATACTCCAAATCTACCAAATAGCTTTTGGTATGTCAATAACGTTGTTTGGTCAAACAACGTTTGGTAGAGTAGGAAATATTGTTTAAAGATATGAGTATGAGATTTAAGCTTACGGAAGTTAGAAAAAAACGGGGAATGAGTCAGAATGATTTAGCCAAAGCTGCTGGAATGACACTGCAAAATGTCCAGCATTTAGAAAAAAGAGCTAAGTCTGTCCCTTTTGAGACATTGAATAACCTTTGCAATGCATTGGAGTGTACTCCGACGGACTTGATCGAGTACATGCCAGACAGGTTACTACAGGCTCACGGGTTGGAAGTATAAGCGCGATTAATTAGAGCTTGTTAGTCGTACCATTTTTGTCCACACAACAGCAGTAGCGGTAAATTTATGCCCAACACAGACTCGATTAAATTTAAAAAAGTGTCTTTCAGCTTGCCCTTTGGTATTGGTTCTGTGGAATGGGAAGCAGATCCAACAGAGCGCAGAGCCGCTTGGTCATTATATGTAGAGCTAGTCACTCGCATTGCTGTTCAGCCATTGGAAATTGACACCGGACTAGTTAGAGAAGCATTAACTTCCTTATACAGCTTGTTTGGCATCACACGCCAAGTCCTCAAAGAAGCCGGTCCAAATGTGGGTGCATCCCGTGAGTCAGTTGGCGGGATTGCGATCGCAGTTCTGAATAATGGTTTGCGTCCCTTCCTTGCTAAGTGGCATCCATTACTACAAACATGGGAGCAAGAGCGTCCTCCTAATAAAAGTCCTAAGCAACATGAACTTGATTGGTATAAAGAACCCCAACTGCGTGATGAATTGGAATTTCTAAGACGGGATTTGGAACAATACGCCAATGCGTTGGCAGTTATTGCCGGTGTAGAAGAATAACCGGAGAAGCTTTTATATGATTTCTGAATTGGATGCTTTTCTGGCTCACAATAGTAAGGACAAGCCACAAGTGAGACTTATTGCTAATAAACTTAGACAGTATGATCTTCATGTATGGCTAGATGAAGAGCAAATCATTCCCGGACAAATTTTTCAAGTAGAGATCCAAAAAGCCATTCAGAAAGTTAGCTCTGCTGTTATCTTTATTGGTCATGAAGGATTAGGTAGATGGCAAACTCATGAGTTACCAGCGCTCTATAGTCAATTTGTTCAGGCAGAAAATATTACTACTGTAATTCCTGTACTACTGCCAGGAGTGAACGAAATACCAAAAGATTTGCTTTTTTTGGCACAGCACCATTGGGTAAGTTTTTCTGAGGGAATAGATGATGTTAAAGCTTTAGAGTCTTTAGTTTGGGGCATTACTGGTTTGAAGCCACAAGAGACAGTAAAGGTAATTCCACAAACTGATGATGACCTCGGTACCCCCAAACCTCCTACCAAAACTAAAGAAATCTGGCTTCTAGGCGATATAAAAATAGAGGATGACCTCAGTAGCGATCGCAACGTAGACTACACCCCACTCCGTGACTTACTAGCTGCTGGAAATTGGAAAGACGCAGACTATGAAACCTATTTGGTCATACTGAAAGTTGTAGGTCTTTCTGAAAATGCCTGGATTACGGACAAAGAACTGTTGAATTTTCCCTGCACTGACCTACGCACGATAGACAATTTGTGGGTAAAATACAGCAATGGGCGTTTTGGCTTCAGTGTTCAGAAGAAAATTTACCTTGAAGTCGGCGGGAAACCCGATGACAAAATGAAATATGAAGAAGCCTGGAAAAAATTTGGCGATCGCGTTGGGTGGAGAAAGGGTTGGTGGTGGTGGATAATTAGTGGAGGGTGGATTGAATACCCTTGGTTCACTTTTAACACCTCAGCACCTGATGGACATCTCCCGTGCAGGGTTTGGTGTTATGCTCGGCACGAGCAGCCACCGATGAGCGGTTTTTCACGAGCGGTCATCTCCCCCTACTACTACGGATACATTTCTTCTCTCGCATCCAGATTTGCAAAGTGTAACCTGTAGGCGTTTCCGAATTTTATTAAGATTTATTACACCGCCCCTTTCCACGGTAAAATCAGCATTCCGCAAATCGAATACCTGGCACTGGCGGTTTATTGGCGATCGCATTATTCACGAACACCTCCCCAATCTCTGAATTACGGCGTCCCATCCCAGCAATGTCACAACAGACCATGACAAGCTCACCTGATGCAATACGGCGGCGTTCTTTATGGAGGAATTCATTTCCCTTCGCCTCAGCCCCAGCACGGTTATAGCAGCCGAAATTGGAGTTGGTATAAGCAAGTTCTAATTTTTGTTGAAGGTCAGCACTTTGTTGTTTTAATTGCTCCCATTGACAAACAGTTAACTCATCGAATGGCTTGTCTAAAAGTGAGTTTAAATCAGTTTTCTCTTCATGCTGGCTGACAATAAATAGTTGTGCTTGTGCCGCCGTATTACACCGGGGTCTATCTTCGCTATTGCACGGCTGGGCAACCCATTTCTCGTCGTTCGCTTGGTAAAAAGTGCCAAGAAGATTAATCCCAACGCTTCCGCCCCAGACGCGGTAGAGTACGCCGAAATCAGGGTCACAGTCTGAATCTATTTCAATTTCAGGCGATACTGTTTCGACACTTAAAGCGAATGGTAATGTCCCTTGTTTGTAGTGCCAAGTAATGTAACTGTGGCACTTTGCCCAAGAGTCAGCGCGATGTACTTCGGTTTCACCTACCATTGCTACCCAGCGCTGTGTCTGGAAGTCGTCAGGGTCATGGGTGATTGAAGCAATTTGTTTACCCAGTGCGTAGACTTCGTGGTCGTAGAAGCTGACTTCTACAGTTGTGATTTCAGGGGCAATCGTTTCAGATTGATCAGTAATGTGAGCAACGAGTTCTGCTTGGGCTATAGCTTGCTCGTCAACGTTCTTCGCCAAATCGGTCACGCCTGTTTCCAAAAATAACAAAGCTCTATCAAACGTGGATGTGCGATAGATTTCCTGATTTTCTTCTTTAATTGAAGCAGCTAAAAGTTCCACCACCCAAGGGTTAATAGCGTCGCTTTCAAGATCAAAAGCGTCATAGCTGTCTCGAACGACGTAGGTTTTGGAGTCGAAAATTATAAGATATTTGAGATCCGAAATTTTTGTGGTTGAAAAATTGCATCTCAAATTGCATCTTGCGACTTCAGCTTCAGCAATTTTTTCAACCGACTGCTGCTTATTCCAGATTGCTTCTACGCAATCAGTGGTTTTGGGATAGCATTTCAAGCCGCGTTCTCGGCAAAGCTGCCATAGTTGAGGGCGGTTGAAACTTTGTAATTCAGAGAGAATGAATTGTTGTAGCATAAATGTAGAAATCCTTGTAGAGGTTTTCACAAAGGGCGATCGCATACTTTCCAGGTGGGCGATCGCCCTTTGTTATATCTATGGTAACCACTATGGTAAACTTTGTCAACCATTGGTTACCATAATGTGGAAACCTTAGTGGTGACAATGTTATGCTCGTGTTTACCAGCCCGGTAAACATGGGAGTAGTATGAACATAGAAGAAAAAGCAGACAGAAGATTAGCTGTACGTGTCACCAAAACGCTAAAAGACGCTTTTAATCAAAAAGCCCAAGAGTTAGGAAAAACTGAGTCGCAAGCCCTGATGATGCTGGTTCTGCAATTTGTAGGCGGAGAAACCGAAATAGACGATATTGATAGTCGCTTTCGGAAACTTGAAGAGGAAATCGCGGCTCTCAAACAAACTCGCCTGGGGGAATTAATCGCCTCAGAGACGAGAATCGCTTCCTGAGGCAAAAACTTGACCATATCGAAAAACTGGCAAAAGAAAGCCCGCCTCCACCATCTCGGTAAGGCGGGTTTGTCATTTAACACAAATACATGGTAACCCACTGGAACACTGTGGTAACCTAAATGGAGTAATCTCGTGTGTAACGAGGTTACTCCATTTAAATTTTTAAAGACTTATGAACGCGATCGCACCCAGACACGTCGATTTTCTTGAACAGCCTTTGAAACCTTGTCGTCACGAATCGACTTTTACGGTCAGCAAGGTAAACATGCACTGCCTTGTGTTCCCCGGTGAAGGCAGAGAGAGTGCAATCTTATTGCACAGAAAAATATTTAAGAGCGAAACTTAATCCTGCTTTCAGCGACAAGCACTCTTTGCGTCAATTTGTTTGCCTAACTCAAATCCAAATCCCTAGCAACGCCTTCCAAACGGGCTAGGGATTTAGCGCAATCCATCTTTAGGACAGACTATGACTATTCAAACAATACCAGATCCCTCTGCACCTAGCATAGGGGCAAATCCCCCAAGCCTACACAAACGCCCCAACTCAAAGGATTTACGCCGCAAACGTCCATGCTTGATCGAAAAGTATGGGATGCAATGTTTTTGGTGTAGCACTCCACTCACTCCACAAACAATCACCATCGACCATTACATTCCGCTATCACGGGGTGGCAGTAACAAGCTTAAGAATTTACGACACGAGAGCCGCAGGTGCAATCAGCTACGGGGTAATGCGTTGCCTTGGGAGGTTCGCCATGTCTATTAAGCTCGCGATACAAGAGATTAAGGACGAAATTTTAGACAAGCTTTTCGCTCTCCTGATGAGCGAGTTACTGCAACAGGGCTTTACTCTTGCTGATGTACTGAGGGCTTTGGCAAGGTGGTCACCAGATCCGATACCAGACGAATATGTTCGGAAACTTGAAGAAGTAGCCGAGTCGGTAAGGGAGGTCGAGTAATGATTGCAACTCTATCTCCCAGTAATGAACTTGAAGTTATTGATTCCCCAGTCGGCGTCACAAGAGAATGGATAGAAAGCCTGCCACAGGAACTTAAAGACGCAGCCCTCTACAGACTGTGCAAGGTAGTTGAAGCCAAGCCCACGCTAGTGGAATCATTCGCTTTAAATCAGGTTCTGTACAGGACAATCTCAGAGCCTGGTAAACCGTTTTTTGAATCAGCTGATAACGTTGCCCTTCGTACTGGATGCGATCGCAAAACCATCCTCAAGGGATTGGCTCTAGCAGTCTCTCAGAACATTCTTGAGAAGAACGATCGCCCAGGAACCAGCACAGAATATTTCTGGGAGCCTTTTTCAGAGTGGAAGCCAGAACCAGAGAGGGTAGTCCGTAATAAGGACATCCGTACTCAGAAAGTTATAGAGTTTCCAACAACACAG
>CAZZYE010000220.1:0-9790 GCA_964658145.1 uncultured Stigonema sp. | reverse complement strand
ACTACCATTAGAAGCAGAGCAAGCCTTGGTAAGTCCATTAAAGGCAAGGATGGCTTTACCTACCGCTATGACAAAGACCCCCTCGTGTTGAAATGGGTGAGCGTTTAGGGGAAAATTTGCCTGAGGAAGAGAATTTTTACCCCCATCAGCAGATTTAGTTTCAAAGCCCTCTGACATCAACCTGACTCCTGAATATTTTTCACGACAGCATTGAAGTCATTGAATGATCCTCTAAAAAATGGGGCAGGCTTGAAACCGCTACATTTATGTATGGGACTCGTCACTTTAATGACGAAGCCTGCCCCATTTTTTCTAGGAAACGTCTCATCTCATTGATCTTGCTTTCTCGTCAAGTGCGTTTTTTACATGGCGATTTATGCTTATTCTCTTTCATTTTTCAAGTCATCTTTATACCAAATTATATGAGCTTACCCTGGAACTTTTAGAATTGGGCATATTGGATTTATATTGTTTGGGCGATAATATGCCATAATTGTTGCATTGACAGATTTCCTCCGCTCATCACCAAGACAACCTTCAAGCCTTTTAGCTGGTCTTTGATTTTAAGTGCAGCTGCCAAGGCAGCTGCACCTGCACCTTCTGCAAGGTTGTGACTGTGTTCTAGCAGGAGAACGATCGCCTCTTTCATTGCCTGCTCGCTTACCAGGACAAAATCGTCTAGTCCCATGGAGGGGTGACGCATAATTACTTGTGTGTTGGTGAAGGGAACTCGGGTAGCCAAGCCCTCTGCAAAAGTTTCCATCTTCGCAGAGATTAAATCGCCATGTTTCCAATACAGGTAAGCTGTTGGGGCTTTTTCAGCTTGCACAGCTATAACTTTAATGGCAGGGTTGATTGTTTTAGCTACCAGACACACACCACAAGCACCACTGCCACCCCCTACAGGCACAATAATTACGTCCACATTGGGTAGATCCTCTAAAATTTCTAGGGCATACGTGCCCACTCCCGCAATCAGATCTGGTTCGGTGGGACCGATGAAGCGAGCGCCCTTAACTCCTGCTTCATGGGCAATCCACTCCCGTGCTTCGTCGAAATCCTGACCGTGGAAAACTACCTTAGCTCCAAGGGAACATATAGCAGCAACTTTAGTTGGATTTGCTCTCTCAGGCACGGCAATAGTGACAGGGGTGTCAGTAACTTTTCCCGCAAAAGCAATCGATTGACCGTGATTTCCAGTAGACGCAGTAAAAAGCCCTGCCCGTCTTTCTTCTTCTGTCAGGTGGGCTGCCAAGTTCACTCCCCCACGCACCTTAAATGCACCGACTGCGTGGTGGTTTTCGTGCTTAACCCACACCGAAGCACCAACTAAGTGGCTCAGCCCAGGATAAAAATGTAACGGTGTACGCTTGAGAAAGCGATATACTTCCTTCCGCGCTTGTTCAATGTGGGAGAAGGTGGGATATAGCTCGAACATGACTTACTCTTTTTGTCCTACAACAATAATGCTACCTTTGGAAGTAGAGGTATGGTTCGCAGTCGTTTTAAAAGATGAGTATCTGATACAGTTTGATGTAGCCGATCAGAACGTCACTTGTCTAATAAAGCCCACATTCCGCACTTCATTCTGTAGTACTTTTTTACTACATGAATTGCTCAATATTAACTTGAAATTTTAAGTATAAATACTTGTTCATGTGGACAATGCGCTACCACGACTCGAAGTCGATAATATACATGATTGCTAAAAAGTGAGAAAATTAGTCAGTCAAGTCAGAAATTAAGTAATTAAGCGGACGTGATATTACCCAGTGGCTCCCCGTCCAATTAAACATTTTTTGAGAATTTAGTTGAAAAATCTCTCGTTAGTTGTCGTTGCTAGCTCATGCTGAGGGAAGTTGCAAAGTAATGTAAAAGCAGACTATTTTTGGGTAGAGTTTTGGTAACTGACGAATTAATGTATGAATCTGATGCTCAATAGCCAGTACGACTTCGTTAAGCGCTACTTACGTCTTGCCCTTGCCAACGTCCTGTCTAATATTATGGTGCCTTTGGCAAATTTAGTCAGTGTCATCTTCTTGGGTCATCTTAAAGAAATCCACCACTTAGTTGGAGCCGTCCTAGCTGGAAACCTGCTTAACTTTCTTTACATGGTTTTAACATTTTTACGAATGGGTACCACCGGGATAACAGCTCAAGCCGTAGGACGTGATGACCGAGAGGCTGTGTTGTTAGTAGGGCTGCGTAATGGTTTAATTGCTCTGCTGCTGGGAATTTTGATCGTACTTTTGCAGTACCCTTTGGGAGAGTTGGGATTTGCCCTGCTAAATCTCACACCAGAGGTCAAAGCTTCCGGTCAAGCCTATTTCAACACCCAGATTTGGGGCGCGCCTGCTGTTTTGCTGAATTTTGTCCTGATTGGTTGGTTTCTGGGACAAGAAAAAAACGGCGCGGTTGTGGTGTTGTCTGTTGTTGGTAATGCTGCCAAAATCGCACTCGACTACCTCTTCATTATTAAGTGGGGCTGGGCAAGTATGGGAGCAGGAGTGTCTTATGCTACAAGCCAATATTTGACTCTATTGGTGGGATTGATTTTTTTATGCAAAGAAGTTCAGTGGCAAGAGGTACGAGAGATAGCTCCAAAAATTGGGAACATCTCAGCTATAAGGTCCACTTTGGCTCTCAATGGCAATATCTTTGTCAGCAATTTTCTGATTTTCTTTGCTACCTTCACGTTTAGGTATGAGGGTGTACAGATGGGAACGATTATTTATGCTCAAAATGCCTTGCTCATGCAAGTGTGCGTTTTGAACAGCTATATTGCTGAAGGACTGGGATTTGGCACGGCAACTCTAGCCGGAAACTTTAAAGGGAAAGGTGCTTCACAACAGTTAGTACCCCTAGCTAGAGTTTCTGGGTTAAGTAGTCTGCTGGTGGGACTTTTTTTCGGCGGAGTGTGTTGGTTATTTCCTGATACTGTTTTTGGGTTCTTAACCAACCACATCGAAGTTACCGAGAACATTGATATTTTTGTTCCTTGGGTGCTACTGATCATGGTGTGCGTTGACATTGATTGGAGTCTGGAAGGGTACTTCTTGGGTTTGGCAGAAGCTCACACTCTCCGCAATGTTAGCTTAGTTGCCATTGTGGTGGGATTTGCACCTACTGCTTTTGCCGCAAGTAAGTTTGAGAGTAACCATCTGTTGTGGTTGGCTTTATCTTTGTTTTACGGAATCAGAATGGTGATGCTTGCAGTACAGTTGTTCAGGACGGTTGTCAGTGATGTTGAGGATGGTAGTGTCTCGCTGACAACTATAGCTGAAAAATTACAAGTTGACCCGGATGAAAAGTCATTGGTAAACTAATCATTACAAATTTTGAAAAACTTGGAAACAACTTGAAAATTTCTGCGCTTGATGCGCTAGTAACAAGAAGTTTTGCCATTTCTAAGGTTGTGGGATTCATTTCCTTTTAAAGGGGGAGTAAATATACATATTAGTGTTAGGGAAGTTTTTGCTCTTAAATAATGTTTGTCATGCCGATCAAGAGCATACATGGTACCAGGTTCAATTGGATATACAACACCATCTACCTCTACTTCCCCTTCTCCTTCAAGACAGTAGCAAGCTTCCATGTGATTTTTGTATTCTAAAAATGATTCAGTGCCTGCGTTGATCACAGTTTCTGTGAGTGAGTAGCCCATTCCATCTGTTTCAATAAGAAACCTGCGACTCTGACCATTTCCCCAGGCAACGTCTCTTTCAGTATTAAGAATTTCACTTAGCTTCCTAATTATCATGTCTGGTGTAACTTCGCTATGATTAAATATTACTATATTTGTGGAGTTGAATTTGGTTCGCTTTTGGGAAAATATAACAAAAAATTATAGTAATTGACTGGCAAAAAATACTACTCCCTTCCGGGACGAAGATTATTTATTTAATAAACCGCAAAGACGCAAAGGACACGTTCGCGCAGCGTCTCCGATAGGAGAAGAAAGAAAAGAAAGAATATCGGTAATCTTACACCGGAAAGGGAGTAAGATTAAAATGGGTGCTACAGATAAAATTATATGACAACACAAGTTATCTATTCTAGTTTAGATAAAAAAGGAAGTTTTCCCCTATCTTTTGAACAAGAGCGGATGTGGTTTCTCGAACAAGTGAAACCTGAGAATTATGCATACCGCATACGAGTAGCCATCGAAATTATAGGTCTGCTTAATGTGAATATATTAGAGCAGAGCATCAATGAAATTGTCAAGCGGCATGAAATTTTACGAACTACCTTCAGTATCATTGACGGGCAACTAAGGCAAATCATTAGTTCACCCTTTAGGGTGGAGTTACCAGTAGTAGACCTGCAAAAATTAACCGCAACTGAACGAGAGCATGAAGCTAAGCGGCTGACTACTCAAATTGTCCTTTCTGCCTTCAACCTTAACACTGGACCGCTGTGGCGAGTGAGTTTGCTGCAGATGGAGTCAGCCCGACACATAATAGTGTTGAGTATGCACAATATTGTGTGTGATGGCGATCGCTCTATTGGCATATTTTTCCGAGAGATAACGGCGCTGTATGAAGCTTTCTCCTCTGGTGAAGCGTCTTCCTTAGTAGAATTGCCTATCCAGTATAAAGAATTTGCTCTTCGGCAGCGACAACAACTACAAGAAGAAATTCTAAAAACTCAACTCAGCTACTGGAAGCAGCAACTTGGAGAGCATTTGCCCCTATTGCAACTGCCTATAGACCATCCAAGACGACCAGCAATTGGGACCTATTCAGGTGCTTACCAAGATCTGAAACTCAAGGGCGATCTGTGCGATCAACTCAAGCGACTGAGTCAGCAGCAAGGAGTTACCCTGTTTGTGACCCTACTAGCAGCGTTCAAAACATTACTTTACCGCTACACCAAACTTGAAGATATCTTAGTAGGGTCGCCTGTATCGGGTCGCAATCTCCCTGTTACGGAGGAATTGATTGGTGACTTTGGCAACCATTTAGCGCTGCGGACTGATATGTCGGGTAATCCCTCATTTCTCCAGTTATTGTCTCGCGTGGCAAGAGTGAAATCCCAGGCTGACAACCACCAAGATTACCCTTTCCAGAAGTTAGTGGAGGAGCTAAAATTAGAGCGGGATAGAAGCTTTCCGACCTTGTTCCAGGTGCTGTTTATCTTGCGTTCTGACTTGTTGCCAACGCTTTTATTGCCGAATCTCACCCTAACTCCTTTAGATATAGAAAGCACATTTCTACCATTAGATTTGTGTATATCTATCAACGACACACACCAAGGATTGGTCTGGAGATGGGAGTATAATACCGATTTATTTGAAGGAGCGACAATAAACCGCATAATCAAGCATTTTCAGAATTTGCTCTGTCGTATTGTTGCTAATTCAGAGGGACATATCGGCGAACTGCCGTTGTTAACTCAAGTAGAACGCCATCAACTTTTGGTGGAGTGGAATAACACAAAAACAGAATATGCTTCACCCTTGATTCATAAACTAGTTGAAGCTCAAGTAGCACAAAATAGTAACGCTGTTGCGGTAGTTGCAGAAAACCAGCAATTAACCTATAAGGAACTAAATTGTCGTGCCAATCAATTAGCCAATTACCTACAAAAGCTCTTGATCAAACCAGAAGGGTTAGTTGGTATTTGTGTAGAGCGATCGCTCTTGCAGATGGTAGCAATATTAGGTGTTCTGAAGGCAGGTGGTGCTTATGTACCATTAGACCCCGCTTATCCACAGGAACGTTTAGCATACATGTTGTCAGATGCCAACGTGCAAGTGCTGCTCACTACCGAGACGTTACTGAAGGCATCATCAAAAATAGCAGAGATAGCCAAAAACCAAGAGATAGTCTGCTTGGACTCTGAATGGGAAAAAATCTCTCTTGAGAGTGATGAAAATTCAGTCAGTTTGGTTAAAGCAGATAATTTAGCCTACGTTATTTACACCTCCGGTTCCACAGGCAAGCCCAAGGGTGTGATGATGGAACACCTTGCTCTTGCTAATCTGATTGGCTGGCATCTGCATAATAGAACAGTCGGAGCTAAGACTTTACAATTTGCTCCCCTGAGCTTCGATATCTCCTTTCATGAAATCTTTTCTACTTGGTGTTCTGGAGGAACGCTGGTGTTGATAACAGAGGAAGTGCGATTGTTACCTGAAGTCTTGTTAAAGGCGATCGCCCAAAACAAGATTTCAAAACTCTATCTTCCTTTTGTTGCCCTACAGCATTTAGCAGAAGTCATTAACGAGCAAACAGTTCCCACCACTCTGCGTGAGGTGATGACTGCTGGCGAACAGTTGCAGATTACACCTGCCATTGCCAACTTCTTCCGGCAAACAGGTTGTACTTTACACAATCATTACGGTGCAACCGAGTGCCAAGATGTCACAACTTTTACCTTGACAGGGGACGCGAACAGTTGGCAAACACTTCCTCCCATCGGTCGTCCGATAAACAATACCCAAGCCTATATATTAGATGAGTTTTATCAACCTGTTCCTATTGGAGTTGCTGGCGAGTTATACATCGGTGGCTGTGGTCTTGCTAGAGGCTATTTCAACCGCCCCGATCTAACTCAAGAAAGGTTTATCCCCAACCCCCTCGGTTCTGGTCGTCTTTACAAAACAGGAGATTTGGCTCGCTATCGAACAGATGGTAACATTGAACATCTTGGTCGCGCCGATCGGCAGGTAAAAATTCGCGGTTTCCGCATTGAGTTGGGTGAAATTGAGGGATTATTGGCAAAACATCCGACTGTTCGAGAGAGCGCAGTCATTGCACGATCAGATGTTCCCGGCAATAAAAGGTTAATTGCTTATGTGGTTCCCGTACAGTTCGAGGTTGCGCCTCAACGGTCGCTGGCGTTACTCCGTTATTTGCAAGAACACTTGCCCGACTACATGGTGCCAAACTCAATTGTAATGCTCGATAAAATGCCTCTGACACCTAGCGGCAAAGTAGACCGCCTGGGATTACCGGAACCAGAAAAGTCTCGTCCAGAATGGGCGGGGGCGTTAGTCATGCCTCAATCAGACACTGAGAAACTCATTGCTCGGGTTTGGCAAGAAGTGCTCCAGCTAGAAGAGGTGGGAATTTATGACAATTTCTTTGAGTTGGGTGGTAATTCCTTACTCTTGATTCAGGTTCATAAAAAATTCATCGAAATTTTAGGTGTGGATCTGCCAACGGTAGCACTTTTTCAACACCCGACCCTACATGGTTTAGCCCAACACTTGCAACAGAGGCAGATAGAAAAATCAACTGTCAAGTTGCTGCACCAAGGCAACAACCTGCCCCTTGTAGGAGTTTCACGAATTCAGAACTTGCCTCTGTCTTTTGCCCAAGAACAAATGTGGTTCTTGAGCCAGTTGGAGCCAACTAACCCTTTCTACAACGAAATCGAAGCTCTGCGACTGTTGGGTTCAGTGAACATCGTGGCGCTACAGCAGAGCCTAAACAAGATTATCCAACGTCACGAAGCTTTACGTACTAACTTTAAAACTGTTGACGGGCAGCTTTTTCAGGCGATCGCTCTTAGCTTGACCTTGACAGTACCAATAGTAGACTTGGAATATCTACCTGAGGATGACAGAGAAATTGCCGCCCAGCAATTAGCAACAGCACAAGCCCAACAACCCTTTGACCTCGCAAGCGATCCGTTAATCCAAGTCACCCTGTTTAAGCTGAGAGAGGCAGAATATGTGTTGTTGCTAAAAATACACCACATTATCTGGGATGGTTGGTCAATGGACGTATTTGTCCAGGAGTTAGCAGCCTTATACTTAGCCGAGTGCAATGACTTGTCGTTAGAGCTACCCCAGCTACCGATTCAGTACGCCGACTTTGCTGTTTGGCAGCGTTCGTGGTGTTCACGCGAGGTAATAGAGTCCCAACTAGCTTATTGGAAGCAACAACTAGAGGGTGCGCCAGCTTTATTGGAATTGCCAACCGACCGAGTGCGACCTTCAACTCAAACTTTTCGGGGAGCGCGTCAAAGAGTTGCACTTTCTTGTCAGCTAACAGATGCGCTCTCCAGTTTAAGTCAAAGGCTTGGAGTCACCCTGTTTATGACGCTGTTGGCAGCATTTCAAATATTGCTTTCTCGTTATACAGGGCAGACTGATATATGTGTAGGCACAGTCCACGCTAACCGCGATCGCCCGTTCGTTAGGGGATTGATTGGATACTTCGTCAATACCCTAGTGCTACGCACGGATTTGTCAGGCAATCCTAGTTTTGAGGATGCACTGTATCGAGTCCGGGATGTAGCGTTGGGAGCCTATGCCCATGTTGACCTACCCTTTGAGAAGTTAGTAGAGGAATTGCAGCCAGCGCGTGATTTAAGCTACACACCACTGGTGCAGGTGATGTTGGCGTTTAATGAGTCGCCCCAGGTAGAGATGTCCGGCTTAACGGTAAGTTCATTCTTCGTGGAAACCGCCACGGCGAAGTTTGATTTGACTTTATTTTTAGAGAATAGCGCCTCTGGACTAATCGGGACATGGGAATATAATACTGACCTGTTTGACGCTGATGCGATCGCTCGGATGGCAGGACATTTTCAGACATTGCTTGCAGCAATTGTCGCCGATCCAAAGCAGCGGATTAGGGAATTACCTCTGTTAACTGATGCACAACGACACCAGTTGTTAGTGGAGTGGAATGATACTCAAACATGGTATCCCCAAAACAAGTGTATCCATCAGCTATTTGAAGCCCAAGTGGAGCGGAACAGTAATGCCGTGGCAGTGGTATTTCTTGAGCAGCAACTTACCTATGGAGAGTTGAACACAAAAGCCAATCAACTAGCGTACCATTTGCAGACATTAGGTGTAGGGCCAGAGGTACTAGTTGGTCTGTGTGTAGAGCGCTCAATAGAAATGGTAGTAGGAATGTTGGGTATTCTCAAGGCGGGAGGTGCATATGTGCCGCTAGATCCAGCTTATCCAGGTGAACGATTAGCGTTTATGCTCTCTGACGCTGCCTTATCGGTACTGTTGACTCAAAAACAGTTAGTTGAGAGGTTGCCAAATCATCATGCAAAAATAGTCTGCCTGGATGCAGAATGGGAGAACAGCGCGGATGGATGTGTAAAGCAGTACATTAATCCTAGCAATGGTGTGACAATCGACAACCTCGTTTATGTAATCTACACGAGCGGCTCCACAGGACAACCTAAGGGGGTCATGGTTCCACATCGCGGATTGTTAAACCTCGTTTTTTGGCATCAACAAGCGTTTGGGGTTTCACAATTAGACCGAGCAACTCAGATAGCCGGAGTCGGATTTGACGCTTGCGGCTGGGAAATCTGGCCCTATCTAACTGCGGGAGCCAGTATTTACTTTCCAGATTGTGAAACCCGCCTTGACCCAGAGAAACTACTTAACTGGCTGGTATCAAAAGCAATTACCATTAGCTTCCTACCCACACCTCTCTTAGAAAAGGTCTTGCAGCTAGATTGGTCCCAAGAGGTAGCTTTACGCATATTACTTACAGGTGGAGACCAACTGCATCAGTATCCCAACGGCTCTCATCCGTTTGTATTAGTGAATAATTACGGACCAACAGAAAACACCGTCGTGACCACTTCTGGTTTAGTGTCTTGTGAGGAGCAAACTGAGCTTTTACCGACAATTGGTCGCCCCATTGCCAACACCCAAGTCTACGTATTGGATTCACAAATGCAACCACTGCCTATAGGTGTACCAGGCGAATTGTACATTAGTGGTGATGGACTAGCACGAGGCTACCTCAACCCTTCGGGTTCGCAGTCGCTACAACGGGGGGAACCCCCGCAACGCGCTGCTCAC
>CAZZYE010000219.1:9224-9816 GCA_964658145.1 uncultured Stigonema sp. | reverse complement strand
TGTTGAAGGAACTAGATACTACGGAATTTTCGGTGAATTTATTTTATTAAAGACTGGCTTGTGCGGTCTTTTGGTATGCAGGTTATTTTGCTCGTGTCCCGGAAATAGGGGCGGGTTTTCTGTGGGCGATGGTGTGGGAAAGTGATTTATAGGCGGTAATGTAGGCGATGGAGTAGGTACGCTAACTGTAGGCGATGGTGTGGGTGTCGGTTTGACTGATTTGTCTAATCCAACACTAAGGTTATAACTGCTTTGCGAGACTCCTGGAACAGGACTTAACTGGATAAAGTAAGTACCAGTAACAGGTAATGTTCCTTGGTAGAATGTCACATATGAGGCGCTATTCTCAATTGGTTTGCGATTAGAACCTAAGACTGTTAGTGAAACGCCGCTTTCTTGGGCGAACAATGCAGTTAACCGTTGCCCTTGTTCCCCATTCAAAATGTACTCGTGTATTTCATTTGCTTTGAGGATACCCTCAATGTTAGTTTTGTTGGATAATCCCAAATTTAGGCGCTTTGTAAATACAACAGGTTGATTTTTTGTAGGTGTGGGTGTGGGTGTAGATTTATGTGTAGGTGTGGGTGTGGGT
>CAZZYE010000219.1:0-9214 GCA_964658145.1 uncultured Stigonema sp. | reverse complement strand
AGTGGTGGGTGGATCTCTCTGTGTGTTGTATGATGTAGAGGAATAGGATGTGGGTGTGGGTGTAGCGCTACTAGAAATAACTGGTGAAGGGATTTGTGGTGTGGTTTTTTGTGGTTCTTCTGGCTGATTGCGGATGGAACTTATCAATGCCCAAGAACCGAATCCTGCTAGGATAACGACAGCACTGCCTAGTGCCCCAATTGCCAATGGGCTTTCTAAGATCGAATGAGATGGGGGTTGTGGAATTGTGGGATCGGGTCTGTTGGGTAACGCTTGTGGCACTGAGTTGGGTCGGCGACCAACGGCGACTGTCTGCACGTTGGACACCTGAGAGGTTGGGATTGGTTGATCTAAAGATTGCAGTGCTTGTAATACATCTGTAGCACTGGAAAAGCGATCGCTTGGTCTGTAACTCAACATCCGGGTCAAAATCTGAGCAAATTGCGGATTGACTGTTACCCAGCGTTGCCAAGTCCAAGTTAATTGATTTTCATCAAATAGTTCCTGTGGTTCTTTGCCAGTCAGCAAAACTATTGCTGTGACTGCTAGTGCATACAAGTCGCTACTGGGATAAGCCCGACCTGTTTGCATTTGTTCGCTTGGGGAGTAGCCAAATTTTCCAACATACGTTGCTGGTGCTGTGGTGTTAGGTGATTGTAATCGAGTTGCCAGTTCTTTGACTACCCCAAAGTCAATCAATACTGGCAGGCGATCGCTGTCTCGGAGAATAATATTTTCGGGTGAGATATCCCTGTGAATAATTCCACGATTGTGAATATGCTCTAACACTGGTAATAAAGATCGTAGCAAATGTAATACTTCTCTCTCTGTGAACGCACCACCAACCGCCTTGCGTTCATCCAGCAAAGTACGGTATGTTTTACCTGCTATATATTCCTGAACCAAAAACAAGCGCTCATCTTGTTCAAATCTTTCCCGGAATTGGGGAATTTGAGTGTGTTGTATTTGATACAATACTTCTGCTTCCCGCAGGAAAAGCTCTTGTGCTTTCTCCAAAGCGTAAGCCTCTGTTACCGTAGGAATTAATTCTTTAATTGCACAAAGTTCATTAAAGCGTCTTTGGTCTTCTGCCAGATAGGTTCTACCAAATCCACCCTGACCCAGAGTTTGAATTATCCGGTAACGGTTTTGCAGGATAGTGCCAATTGTAATCGGTGGTCGCATTGTTAATTTCGTGTAATAGTTATAACTAGGAGGAATTTACCTTTCTTTAGGACAGTTGAGTGATCGCGAACACCGTTATTGGAACTTTCCTTTGGAAGTTGTTGCTGGTAGATTCCCTGAGAAGTAGGTAGTTAGTAAAGCTTTTCATCATGGCTTGTAGTTGCGAAGGGAGCGATCGCTCAGATTACGAATATATGGAATTCTGTCTTAAGTAAGTCTTTAAATTGCTTAACTCTATTTTCACAAACTCCTCAGTGCTTAGGTGTAACGCATTCCCCACGACTATAATTTGGAGACTTTTCAGCTAATCGGCACATCTGTTGTTTTTTTTTACAGAATCTTGACAACAGATGCTAGCATAATATATTGGCGCACTACAAACGAATAAAATAGCCATGCCTTGCTGATAAAACACCAAAAAATCTGACATCTGGCAAAGATAAAGATAATCTTTATACACAGCTAGTTTAAAAGTTTTTATACTTAATTAAGTGCCATTCAATATGAGTTAAGCTGCAAATGCTTTGCTGTGAGTTATAAATGAGATGGATAGAGGGAAGTACACTACTGAACAAACATTTCAGAGAGTTGGGTTTTTTCACCTTAAACTAAAATATCTAAACTATGGGTCTAGTTAATGACTTGATATTAGTTAAGCTGTCGTGGTGTTGCTTACCAGAATAGCTGGGAAAATAGCTAATTGTAGTTTTATGGAGGAATGTTTAAATTCTTTATCAAAGCTTCAACAAAACTCGCAAATAATTTTGCAGACTATTTATGTTAAGTATGCTTAATATCGGATGACAATATTGCCATGAATGCATATCGAGGATCTGCTGTTCTCAGTTCTGCAACTTTAAAAGAGCAGCAAACTGTAACAGGACTGACTGAAAATAATCGCCTGCGGCTGTTCTCTGGCTCTGCCAACATACCACTGTCTCAAGAGGTCGCTCTTTACCTAGGCATGGACCTAGGACCAATGATCCGCAAACGATTTGCGGATGGAGAATTATACATTCAAATACAGGAATCGATCCGGGGCTGTGATGTTTATTTAATCCAGCCCTCTTGTCGTCCTGTAAACGACAATTTCATGGAATTGCTGATTATGATTGATGCCTGTCGTCGCGCCTCAGCACGGCAGGTAACAGCAGTCATTCCCTACTATGGCTATGCCCGCGCCGATCGCAAAACGGCAGGACGAGAGTCAATAACTGCCAAGCTGGTTGCTAACCTGCTTAGCGAAGCAGGTGCCAACCGCGTTCTCGCCATGGATTTACACTCGGCTCAGATTCAAGGCTATTTCGATCTACCTCTGGATCATATTTACGGTTCGCCAGTGTTGCTAGATTATCTGGCAAGTAAACAATTACCAGACCTGGTCGTGGTTTCTCCGGATGTCGGCGGTGTAGCACGGGCTAGGGCATTTGCGAAAAAGCTCGATGATGCTCCCCTGGCAATTATTGATAAACGTCGTCAAGCTCATAATGTCGCTGAAGTACTGAATGTGATCGGTGATGTCAAGGGTAAAACGGCGGTACTGGTAGATGACATGATTGACACTGCAGGAACCATTTTGGCGGGAGCAAAGTTACTGCGGGAGGAAGGCGCACGCCAAGTCTATGCCTGTGCAACTCATGCGGTGTTCTCGCCACCTGCGATTGAGCGCTTGTCAAGTGGTTTGTTTGAGGAAGTAATTGTCACAAACACAATTCCAGTTGCAGAAAGCGATCGCTTTCCACAACTCGTGGTGCTTTCGGTGGCTAACTTGCTAGGGGAAACCATCTGGCGGATTCACGAAGATAGTTCCGTTAGCAGTATGTTCCGCTAGTAGTCAGACATAAGATATGAAGGATGAAAAATTTCATCCTTCATGTTTGATGAGCTACCAGCATCTCCAGTTCCGAAACGACTCGTTCTAATTCTTCAATCAAAGGTGTCGTTCCAGTTTGGTAAAAGGCAATTACAAGCGATCGATAATACCAAAGTGTACCTTCTTTTCCACCCCCTTGAAAGCGCTCCCAAACTGATTCGCCCACAATCCGATAATCTTTCAGAATCGACCGGGTATTATAAAGTTTATCTGCTGCTGAGACGAGTAGTACTGAGTGCGAAGCGGTGGCTAAGTGGGCGATGTATGCTTCTTTACGTTGTCGCCAAGGTGGTTTGGGTGTGGTGTCAGAGTCGGTACAACCATCCACAATTGCTGTCACATTGTCCCCAAAGCGGCGGCGAATTTCTTCTCGTGTCGCAGCACCACCTTGATCCTCGATCGCATCGTGCAATAGTGCTGCTATGGCTTCATCTTCATTCGCCCCGTATTCTAAGGCAATACTGGCAACACCTAATAAATGGGTAATGTAGGGGATACCTGAACCTTTACGGACTTGGTTGGCGTGGAGTTGTGTGGCGTAGGTTAGGGCTGCGGTAAAGCGTTCTGAGAGCATTTGTTGGTACTTTAGCTGAAAAGTTAGCCGATGATGTTACCTTAGCGAACCGCAGAGGCGCAGAGAACACAGAGGGGGAGAAAGGTAAAATTGAACTATGTGTCAAGCTTGATTGCATGATCATGAATAGCGAAAAAGTAGTGTTGCAGTCCTGGTACTCTGATGAAGAATTGATGCGGATGAGTTCAGAGAACTCAGAACTGCGATTTGAACGCAATGCTGATGGGACGTTAGAAACTATGCCCCCGACTGGCGGAATTTCTGGTAATCGGGAAATCAAAGCAGGTGCTTATCTGTTAAATTGGGTAGAAAGTCAGGATTTGGGTGAAGTTTTTAGTTCGAGTACAGGTTTTAGATTGGCAAATACGGCAGTGCGATCGCCTGATGTTGCTTTTGTCGCTAAAGGACGTTTACCAAAAGATTGGGATCAGAGGGAAGATCAGTTTTTAGATTTAGCTCCCGATTTTGTCATTGAGATTCGGTCTAAAAATGATACCTTGGAAAAACTCAAAGCCAAGATGGTAGAATATATTGCCAATGGTGTTGGCTTAGGATGGTTAATTGACCGTAAAAATCAGCAAGCTTTGGTTTATCGCAGGGATGGTTCAATTACCCAGTATCCAGCTACAGCAATTTTAAGTGGTGAAGATGTTGTGTCTGGTTTTACGTTGCCATTGAAAAGGTTATTGTAGAGGCAATTCGCTGGTACTAGTGTCAAGACGCTTAAATTTTCTCAACCGTTAATTCAGAACTACTGGCAGTATTTGTGATGCTATCATCTGCCTTTTGGTCAACAGTAACTGTTAGTTTTAACCCCAGAGCATTTAGCCAACTTCCTAGGTTGTAAATTACTTCACCTCTACGCTGTGATAGCAACTCATCTAGTTTCTCTAAATGTATTTTTACTTGTTCTGGTGTCATTTTTTGTTCACCAAGAGCCTCAGCTACATGGCTTAGTGCCAGTCGGAGTAATTTAGGATCAGGTTCTTCGCCTTGTTCCAATTCCAAGTGAGTTTCGAGATAGACAGCAGCATAACTTGGGTCTTTGAGATGCGAAATTAGAAAGTCATGGTAAGGTAAACTTTTAGGCATTGTTTTAACTCCTATAATCTTTCCAGTATTGTATTGCTTTAAGAATATAGGACTTACGCATTGACAGAAATAGTAAAAGTCTGCGTCCGGATTTTTCCAGCAAGTAGGGGCGCGGTTTCCGCGCCCTTACAATGTGGTCAATTCTGTTTAAGAGCGATCGCTCTATAGTCCAATACGCTTGCTGTTAGTAGCGTTTACGGACTGAAGATCCCCCCAACCGCCCCCCTTAAAAAGGGGGGCTTTTTCCCCTTTAGGCGACCGCATTTGTTCTGATAGTGCGATCGCACTTCATCGCCCGTCTCAGTAAATTGTTACGAATAACTTTTAATACCCAAAATAAACCAATAAAAATCTACTAACTTCCTCTAATCTACCCTTTTTAAAGACCATGAGTATGAGCCTTTTTCGTCTTTTCCTGTCCCAGATAGTTGCTTGGCATCCGATGATAAAGTTCCTTGATTTTGTCCCAGCCTCCAGTAACCTGAGATTATCTTAATTTCTTGTATTGTTACTGCATTACTTTTAGGGTTAAAGTTGCCATTTATTGTAACTAGGGCTGTACCATTCCACCAATTTTCATGGATTAAAATTCCCTTAAATGAATCATTAGACTGACAAGTAATAGAGAGAGTAGCTTTGCCACTACCGAACTTGCCGTGCCAAGTTCCAACTATTTGCGGGGGAGAAGCACAAACATCATTATTAGTCTGAAGTAATGCCAACCACTCCCGCACTGACTGAGGGCGATCCTCTGGCTTTACTTCCATTCCCTTCAGGATTGCTTGATTCACCCTGTCGCTAATAGAAGGATTAATATTTTTTGGTTCTTCTAAATGTGTACCAATAGCCCTTACTGGCGCAAGTCTTGGCACTTCTCCAGTTAACACAAAATATAGTGTCGCAGCCAAAGCATAAACATCGGTGTAAGCACCCCGTTTCGCTTTTTTGTCATACTGTTCAATTGGTGCAAAGCCATCGGCTAACATTTGGGTGTGGGTTTGAGTTAAATTTTGGGTGAACTCCCGCGCAATGCCAAAATCAATTAACACAGCCTCAGAAGTACTAGAACGCATCATGATATTTTGCGGTTTGATATCCCGGTGCAACAAGCCATTATTATGAACAACTGTCAGTGCCGCACCGATTTGCTGAATGTAACGTAATGCTTCAGCTTCAAGCAAAGCGCCTTGGTTCTCAACCCGATTTGCTAAGTCTTCCCCATCGATATATTCCATTACTATGCACCAAAGGGAATCCTCATGGATGACCTCATCAATCCGCACTATATGGGGATGACTACATTTGGCTAGTTTGATGGCTTCATTCAGAAAATCTTGCTGAAATTTAGCAAAATCGGAGCGGCGTTGCACAGTATCGTTAAGGGTTTTGATAACAACATGACGCCCATTATTATTTCTAGCAAGATAAGTTATCCCAAAGCCGCCTTCGCCCAGTTCTTTTTCTATCGTGTACTTACCGCCCTGCAATTGCTTCCCCGATCCCCATGCCATTGCTTATAAATCCGAAACACTGGTGTTAATTGTGGCATTAATTAGGGAAATAGCTGTGAGCGCGATCGCTCCCTTTGCACCAAAAAAACTTTTTGTAGTATTCTTGTAGCTTTTTGTGATTAAATTAACTTCTCCAGTTATCCAGCTTTAAAGGATAACCCAAAGCTTGTATGCGCTGATAGTGAGCTAAATTGCCTGTTACTAAGGTTAAATTGCGTTGCAGCGCTATTGCAGCAATAATAGAATCAGGATAGCCAATAGGTTGTCCTGTTCGTTCTAAATCAGCATAGATGCGCCCTGCTAGTTCTGCATCTCGCAGTTCCAGCATCAAGACTTCTTCTGTGGCAAGTGTGGCTAAAAACGCTTGGACTCTATCTTCTCGCTGACGCTTGTGCCAGCCTTGGACAACTTCCATCACTGTGATAACGGAGGTTGTGTAGTAACCAAAAACTGCACGATAAGTAGTAGCTTTAAGTTTGACCCGTCCATTAATCCCTTTGAAGATTTCCGACAAAATATCTGTGTCAAGCAGTGCCTTGTCCAATTTTTTAATTAAATGACTCTTAAGCCCGATTTTTCATAGCTTCTTCAACTATCTCATCTACTAACTCAGGCTCATCAGCAAATAGTCCCATCCAAGGGTCTTTTGTCACTTTTGTCGATCCTAGTAGATTGATGACTTCTGCCACCAATTCAGGCAATGTACGTTGGCGGGCTGCTGCCAACAGCTTAGCGTCTTCGAGAGTTTGTTTGTCGAGTTCAATTTCAATTTTTTCCATGCTGCCTCACCTTCTAAATTGCAGCTTTGAACAATATTAGCATTGTTAGCCGTTACGACAAATATATCTCATATATCTCAACATATCTTCCGGATATTCTAGTTTTACCCAACGTGTGCGTCGCTACTCTCCCTTGAAACCGCTTCGCCTCCTAACCTTCTCAATCGCGGAGACGCTGCGCAAACGGGAACGACTTTGTCGAAGGCGTCTTTGCCGTTCGTTCACAAAACGCCCCGGAATCGTTACAATAAAGATAGTATTGTTAAGGCTTATTTACAGAATTAACCTAGCCTCGAAAATTCTGTTAAACCAGTCCCGTACTGGATATAAATCGGAAAAATCCTCTCTATACCTAGCTGAACGCTCTTATGACGCTCCCTATCCGTAACGTCGCTATTATTGCCCACGTTGACCACGGCAAAACAACCCTCGTTGATGCGCTCCTTAAACAATCTGGTATTTTCCGCGAAGGGGAAGACGTTCCGGATTGTGTCATGGACTCCAACGCCCTTGAACGGGAACGGGGCATTACCATTCTTTCCAAAAACACAGCAGTTAACTACAAAGAAACGCTGATTAATATTGTCGATACCCCTGGACACGCTGACTTTGGCGGTGAAGTAGAACGCGTACTGGGCATGGTAGACGGTTGCATCCTGATTGTCGATGCTAACGAAGGTCCCATGCCCCAGACTCGCTTCGTACTGAAAAAAGCCTTGGAAAAAGGACTGCGCCCCATTGTAGTTGTCAACAAAATTGACCGTCCCTCCGCAGACCCCTACGGTTCAGTTGATAAAGTATTGGATCTGTTCTTGGAACTAGGGGCAGATGAAGCTCAGTGTGATTTCCCCTATCTGTTTGCATCGGGTATTTCCGGCTATGCCAAAAAAGACTTGGACGATGAAGCCAAGGATATGCAACCGCTGTTTGATGCAATTTTGCGCCATGTGCCACCACCAGTAGGCGACCCCAACAAGCCTCTGCAACTGCAAGTCACAACTCTAGATTATTCTGAATATCTGGGGCGAATTGTCATTGGGAAAATTCACAATGGCATTATCCGCATGGGACAACCAGTGGCATTGATCAAAGATACGGGCGAAATTGTCAAAGGCAAAATCACCAAATTGATGGGCTTTGAAGGGCTAAGGCGGATTGACATGGCAGAAGCATCCGCAGGCTATATCGTAGCTGTGGCAGGGTTTGCCGATGCCAATATCGGGGAAACAATTACTTGCCCCAACGAACCGCAGGCGTTACCACTGATTAAAGTGGATGAACCGACGTTGCAAATGACCTTCTCGGTGAATGATTCACCCTTTGCGGGTCAAGAAGGAAAGTTGGTGACATCGCGGCAAGTGCGCGATCGCCTGATGCGAGAATTAGAAACTAACGTCGCCCTGCGCGTCGAAGAAACCGATTCCCCCGAGAAATTCCAGGTTTCCGGTCGTGGTGAACTGCATTTGGGCATCTTAATCGAAACCATGCGCCGAGAAGGCTATGAGTTTCAAGTATCCCAGCCACAGGTGATTTACCGAGAAGTCAACGGGCAACCATGTGAACCATTCGAGTGCTTAGTGCTAGACGTTCCTGAAGATGGTGTTGGTAGCTGTATTGAACGCCTGGGACAACGCAAAGGCGAAATGCAAGATATGCAAGTTGGTGGTAATGGTCGCACCGTGATCGAGTTCGTCATTCCCGCCCGTGGGTTGATCGGTTTCCGGGGTGAGTTCATGCGGATGACGCGGGGCGATGGGATCATGAATCACAGCTTCCTTGACTACCGTCCCATCAGTGGCGATATTGAATCCCGTAACAAAGGTGTTTTAATCTCCTTTGAAGAAGGCGTTGCCACTTTCTATGCGATGAAGAATGCTGAAGATAGAGGCGCATTCTTTATTACTCCAGGTACGAAGGTTTACAGAGGCATGATTTTAGGAGAACACAATCGTCCCCAAGACTTGGAACTGAATGTCTGTAAGACTAAGCAACTCACTAACCACCGGGCATCTGGTGGTGAGGAACTGGTTCAGCTGCAAGCCCCAATAGATATGAGCCTAGAGCGTGCTTTGGAGTACATCGGACCAGATGAATTGGTGGAAGTAACTCCCCAGTCGATTCGTCTGCGGAAGGTGTCGAAGAAGCTGGTTAAACGCTAATTAGGGAATGGGGAGTAAGGAATTAAAAATTAAAAATTAAA
>CAZZYE010000218.1:0-9823 GCA_964658145.1 uncultured Stigonema sp. | reverse complement strand
CGACCGCCGCGTCCATGGTCAGCCATTGCGGGAGCGCGTGTTTGCCAGCTACCACTACATTCACGTAGTGTCGGCTGCGCAGGCAGTGATCAAAGACCGACAGCAGACAATTGGCATCGGGCGGTAGATAAACACGCACGATATCGGCTTTCTTGTTGATCACGTGGTCGAGGAAACCGGGATCTTGGTGTGTGAAGCCGTTGTGATCCTGCTGCCAGACGTGGGAGGCGAGCAGGTAGTTCAGCGATGCGATCGGTCGCCGCCAAGGGAGTTGCGACGTGACCTTCAGCCACTTGGCGTGCTGACTGAACATCGAGTCCACGATCCGAATGAATGCCTCGTAGCTGTTGAATAGCCCGTGCCGCCCGGTCAGCAGATAACCTTCCAACCAACCCTGGCACTGGTGTTCACTGAGCATCGAGTCCAGCACTTGTCCGGCCGATGCAAGGAATTCATCATTTTTTTCTGACAGCGCGTCCCACTGACGATTAGTGACTTCAAACACTGCGCCCAAAAGATTCGAGAGTGTCTCATCGGGACCGAAGATGCGGAAATTCCGCTGCTCCTGATTCAGTTTGACTACATCACGCAGGAATTTGCCCAGCACAAGCGTGTCCTGACCGTCAACGGCACCAGGTGAAGGGACATACACCGCGTGGTCGCGGAAGTCTGGCATTTGCAGGTCGTGCAGTAGTATGCCGCCGTTAGCGTGGGGGTTCGCGCCCATGCGGCGATCGCCCTTCGGTGCCAGTTCAGCCAATTCCGGCAGGAGGCATCCGTTTTCATCGAACAGTTCTTCTGCCTTGTAGCTTTTCATCCAGCTTTCCAACTGCTGGACATGATCGGGATGCTCGGAGTTCACCAGTAGCGGCACCTGGTGCGATCGCGATGTGCCTTCGATTTGCAAACCATCCACGACTTTTGGCCCCGTCCAGCCCTTGGGCGACTTCAGGATGATCACGGGCCAGCGCGGCCGAGTCATGTCGTTCGTGCTTCGCGCCTTCTGTTGGATTTGCCGGATGTCCTCGATCGCCTTGTCCAGAGTTCCGGCCATGAGTTCGTGCATCTTCTCTGGCTCATCACCTTCCACAAAGTAAGGTGTCCAGCCGCAGCCTCTGAGAAATTGCTCTAACTCCTCATGAGAAATGCGAGCTAAGACGGTTGGGTTGTTGATTTTGTAGCCATTCAGGTGCAGGATTGGCAGCACGACACCGCCGGTAATTGGGTTGAGTAACTTGTTGGACTGCCATGCAGTTGCTAAGGGGCCCGTCTCCGCTTCCCCGTCGCCGATGACGCAGGCGACAATCAGTGAGGGATTGTCGAAGGCAGCCCCGAAGGCATGACTGAGCGAGTACCCCAACTCACCTCCTTCGTGAATTGACCCTGGTGTTGTTGGCGCAACGTGGCTGGAAATCCCACCTGGAAAAGAGAATTGCGTGAACAGTTTTTTCAACCCAGCTTCGTCCTGAGTGACGTTTGGATAAACTTCGCTCCAGGTGCCTTCGAGGTAAACGTTGCCCACAATTGCTGGTCCCCCGTGACCAGGGCCAGCGATGTAGAGCATATCTAGGTCATATTTCTTAATCACCCGATTCAAGTGTACATAGATGAAGTTCTGTCCCGGTGTCGTACCCCAGTGTCCAACCACCAGTGGTTTGACATGAGAGAGTTTCAGAGGCTCCTTCAGCAATGGATTGTCGTAGAGATAAATTTGCCCAACTGACAGATAGTTGGCGGCACGCCAGTAGGCATCTATCTTGTGGAGTAGTTCTGGGGAAAGAGTCTTTGTTTTTACGGTTGATTGTCCAATTTCTAAGCCTAATACGCTAGTCCGATCAATTGCGTTCATGGTTCTTCCCTCTTTATTTATCTTTATCAGGATTTATGTCTTTTATGACTAAAACAGAACAATTCGCATGATCAACTACATGATTGCTGACACTACCTACGAAAAACTCTGCGATCGCAGAGTGATCGTGCCGACCTAGTACGATCAGTGAAGCATTCCACTCTTGAGCGACACTGGAAATTGTTGCCCCAGGCTCACCAAAATGGTGTTGATATTCAGTTGAAATATTTAGGGCAGTTGCCTGATGACAGTATTCTTGTAACCAAGCTTTTGCCTGCTCAATCTCTAGCTGAAGTGTTTCGTTGCGAAATGATTGAGAAAACCCAGTGTTGATCGGATAGAGTCCAAACGTTCCACCTGACTCGAATCCTGGATCGATTGCAGCAAAATCTACAAGGCAATGAAGGATCATCAAATTAGCTTGCTCTTGCTGCGCTAAATTGAGTGCCCGATCAAACACAATGGATGTTAAAGGAGAATGATTAATGGCAACCAGAATGCGTTTAAAGTTCATTGTTTCGAGCCTTCAGGTTAATCTCACTTAAAATAATCTACAACTATTGCTCTTTCTGTATTTTTGCCAGCTTGAGCAACACTTCGTCTGCTTTAAATTCATCATTAAACCCAATCACAATTAAGTCACTCATAGTATTCTCTTCTAATGGTGTTCTACACGACTTGCAAGCCAAAATGGAATTCCAATTCCCACAAATTGAGCCACAATCATACTGATATTTGCTTGTACGACAAAAATATCAATCGCCTCAACTAGTTGCCCTCAAATACTGGAGCAGGGGATAGATCGAAGCTATGGCAATTACCGCGCCATTGCAGTTTGAATTTAAGGCGAGTCCATGTGGTCGGAATGTGGGGAGTAGCAACAGGTCCTGTGTCATTCAATTGAATGCCGCCGAAGCCGAACACCACGGCTTGCCAGACACCACCGGCTGAAGCCGCATGAATGCCGTCTCTTGTGTTACCGCGAGTATCTTCGAGATCGACTAAGGCTGCCTGCATAAAATGTTTATAGGCATCTGTTGTTGCACCCAGATTGGCTGCGAGGATAGCGTGAATGGCGGGACATAAAGACGAGCCATAGGTGACATCGGTGCGCTTAAAGTAGTAGTCCCAGTTCTTTTGCAGCCGCTCATGCCGAGCGGGTAAAGCTTGCGTACCTCCCATCAGGTAGAGGAGCATCAGCACGTCAGGTTGCTTGATCGCCTGACACTGATTCGTTTTGTCCATTCCTAGAACCGCTTGAATCGATTGATCGCGGGGGTCGTAGCTACTTAAGTCAATATCCTTAAGCTGAAAGAACCCGTCGAATTGCTCGAAAAGCCCTGTTTCGCGATCGTAGGGGATGTACATCTGTGTGACGATCGCGCTGAAGTGCAGCAGAACTTCTGAGGTAAGTTGCAGCTTTTGTGCCAGTTCCGCAGCGCGATCAGGAAACTTGTGTTGCAACCATTCATAGATAGCAACAGCTTTTTCTAAATGCCACTGCACCATCCGATTGGTGAACGCATTGTTATTTACTTGCTCATGGTATTCATCGGTTCCCATTACCCCGCATAGTTCATATCGTTCCTGTTGAGCATTCCACTCCACTCGACTCATCCAGAATCTAGCAGTATCTAAGATAATTTCAGATCCGTAGTCTCGCAGCCAAATGTCATCGCCGGTTGCCTGCCAGTATTGCCAGATGGCATAGGCAATGTCGGCACTAATGTGAATTTCGCGATCGCGGCACCAAATACGCACAGCTTCCGCATAGGGATCGTTCAGAATCGACCATCGGGGGGTCATCTCATCTCCAGTAGCAGCACTTTCCCAGGCAAACATTGCCCCTTTATATCCACCATGCGCTGCTTTACGTCTTGCTCCGTCCAAAGTGTGATATCGGTAGGTTAGCAAGCTGCGAGCGATACCGGGTTGCGTCAAGGTAAAAAAGGGCAGGATAAAAATTTCTGTATCCCAAAAGACGTGCCCCCGGTAGCCTAAGCCCGAAAGCGTTTTGGCAGGAACGCTGACTCGACTGTTGCTTAAGCATTCACCTAGAATGTGCGAAGAAGCACTAATGAAGATTTGAAATAGGTTGTATCGAACTGCCAACTGTGCTTTGGTATCTCCCTCAATCTCGATATCGCTTTGCCGCCAAACTTCCTTCCACGCTTGCTGATGTGCTTCAAGCAGCACCGCATAGGCTGGCAGGTCAACCAATTTAGCTTGAGCCGCCTGAACAGGTAGTTCCGTATCCTGTGACGTAAACAAAGTTACAACCTTTTCCACGCCTACGGTCTGTCCTGCTGTCACGCTAAAGGAAATCGTCAAGGTGGGAGTATCGAGAGTATTCGTCACCAGCAATGACTCATTGGTGTCGTTGACGGAGTCTTTCTGCGAGAGAATCGCAGTCATTTTAGCAGCCATGCCGAGTTCAATGTGAGAACTGCGGGTGCGAATCTGTAGCCAAATTCCCTGCTCTATCTTGCCGCGATCTAGCTGTTCCCAGTGGTCAAAGCCTTGATTGTCAGGATAAGCATTGATGTTGGACTGAACCTCGATTTTCCAAGGGAAAGGCTGCGCCAACGTGCCATTAAAATCGACGGGCGTTATCTGGCATCGCAGTCCCAAGACCTGATGAACTGCCAAACTAGCAAAGCGTTCAAATCGTAAATCTAAGGTATGTCCAGTTGGGCTACGCCAGCGCACCGATCGACTCAGAATCCCGTATTGCAAGTCAAGCTGCCGCTCGTAGTGGATAATTTCGCCGCGATCAAGTCGAAACCGTTCTCCGTTGACGACAATCACCAAGGACAGCCAATCAGGACAATTTACAAGCTCGGTATATACTCCAGCCACATCGTCATACACCCCATGTACTAAGGTGGCTGGTAAAGCTTGTGGGTAGCCCTCCTCAAAGCTGCCCCGCGTTCCTAAATAACCGTTGCCGATCGTAAAGACGGTTTCTCTAGCACGCAACTGCGCTGGATCAAAGTAAGGTTCGTGAAGTGTCCAGTCTGTGTAAAGCAAAGCATGAGAGCATGGAAGGCTATCGTGTGGGTCAAGGGCGGGCAGATTTATTTTTCCAATTTCATCGAAATCTAACATAGTTTTTCTTCAGAATAAAGATCGAATTTAGGACTTACGCAAAAATTGCCAAAAAGCTTAATTTATCGAACCGCCAAGACGCCAAGAGTGCCAAGAATTCGTAGAGTGTGCGTAAGTCCTAATAAAATCACGAGCCACCTGAACAGACAAGTTTCTTGCTCCCGATCGTACCAGTTTTCAATTAACCATAGCTGCTCGCATTAACTCGCTTGTGGATAAACGCACGAATGGCACTAAAAAAGTGAGTATGAATAGCCTCAGTTGTTCTGACCCTTCGGCTTGGTGTAGTCGCCTGGGCGCGGGAAACCCGCCTGCTTTCACTGGACTCACCATAAAATGTTCAATACCACATATAACAAGCCTAATTTTGTAGCTTGTTGAAGTGCTTGCTCAAATGATCTGCCCTGTTTTATGGCGATATATAATAGTACTATTGTTATTGAACGTATTGAATTATCACAATGTATCAGAGTAGGTTTGGGTAGATCGGTGATTATCTGAAATACTTGCAGTGTAGCTTGATGATTAATGTCTTCAGCTAGGGTAGGCAGATTGACGTAGCGCAATCCCAAAAACTCAATTTTATCCTGCTCATGATCCAGCAAGCCTTTTTCATCTGGCAAACGCAGATTAAGTACAGACTTATAACCTTCATCAACAATTTGTGTTAACTGTTCTAGCGTAATTTGTCCCGCGATCGCCAACTCATCGTTAATTTTCCTGATGGTATTCATCCAATCCTCCTCCCAACTTATAATTTATGAGTTCAAGAATTTTTTCCTGAACTCATCATTCAGGTGCTGGCGACCCGTCCACCAGGGAAAAACCCAAAACTATTTATTGTTATCAGAGTCTCCCTCAAAGGGTTGAACTCCTGTTTTTGGATAGTCATCATCACTAGGTCCAAAAATTCTGGTAACTGCACCTAATATATAGCTGATGACCTGCTGAGTCACTTCTTGAACTGCTTTAAAAATTGCCTTTAACATAATCTTGTCTCCTTTTATTACCAAATATTTCAAAGACCAAAAATCACAAAAATAACTATTTTTGAAATTAAATATGGCAAATTTATTTCAAATTGCAGTCTGGATCATAGCTGGGTTCTCCGATGTTACTAATATCGTAATTACAGCAGCTGTTTAATAGCTGAATTTTGGAATTATCTCATGTCCGGTTAATCACTTATCATTTAGGTCTGACCTCGAGAGCGCCTTTGACTAGCGTCAAAGTCTCCCCTCCCCTAATAGGGGAGGGGTTGGGGGAGAGGTTCTTTATTATAAGTAATAAGCGCGAACTTGATATTATGCCAAAATATTATTGGCTCTAATCTCAAGTTAGGATAAAAATTTGAGGAACTTGTGAGGAAACCACCAATTTTGGAAAAGTTTGTCTGCCTTGCAGGGTACAGAAATATTTCGTTACATCGGCACTTCCCGATTCTTTACACAAGAATCAAAATTTCAAAGTCAGCAGTGGAATACCAAAAGTATCAATCAGGTGGAATAGTCTGTTGTGCTTACTCAACGATTTACTGGCTATCTAACTGCCTACCTCTCGCGCTTCTGTGCCGTTGATTTCACCCCGTTTATGCTACTTTTAGGCAAGTAGTCAGAGCAATTGAGCGCTTGCTTGGTTAACGCTATAGTTGGACCTACCGCACAATTAAGATAATGGTTGCCATTAAAAAACTGACATGTTCTACAGGGAACTTGCTGGAAGCGGTTGCTAATTACTTTACGATTTTGGGGAAACTTTCGCACATTTAATGGAACAATCAAAGCGGTAATTTTCCCAATAATTATCAATAAAATGGCAGCAAACAACAATGGTACGTAAGGCATCTCGACATGGGGTTTGGTGGTATTATCAGTTGACAAAACCACTTTTGTCTCCTTCAGTCTGATCTGATTGAAACTATTTTCTGTTAATATATAGTGTTGGAAGAAACAAAAATTATACATATAAAAAACCTTTGATATCAAGATTGGTGACAGTGTAGTTCACCTGCGTCACACGCGTTTATATTGTGGCACTGTTGAACCAGCTTGCCATCGTTTCCAAGACATATCGAGTTCCTCCGTTAATACTTATTGCAACTTTCGGTTCAAGCCAATCAACTGATCAACCATTTTTTTGTTGTTGGTTAATTTTAAGTTACGAAAACAATGTGAGGAACTTGTGAGGAAACAACCAATCGGTATATATAAGAAGATTAAGTCTATTTACATATCTCTTCAGAGTGATGTTATCATAAATCAAAACAGTAGTATTGGGTACTATCACTCTTTATAAGAATGCTAACTACTACGGGCAAATCAACAATTTTGGGAGATATTGTTGCCTAGAGGTAAGAGCGAGCGGTGAGATATTTACCTTACATTGAGATGCGTATATTCTACGGCACTCTGGTCCTCAAAAGTCTTGATTTCTCTTTACTAGGGGTAAAAGTAGACTTGCTGCAACGAGTCGCCATGCGACGGCTAGTTCATTTGCTTCGAGATCAGTTGTGCAGCAGTGATCGATCGCAGATTGTGGATGCAGTCGTCGTGACTGTCCGATCTGGATACAGACTAAAAAACTTTCAGCCCCGCATACATTTAGGAGTCATATGAGTACGATCGCTACCAAGGACGGTACGCAAATTTATTACAAAGACTGGGGTACAGGACAACCCATCGTTTTTAGTCACGGCTGGCCACTCAATGCCGATGCGTGGGACGGGCAACTGTTTTTCCTGGCATCTAACGGCTATCGCACGATCGCCCACGATCGTCGTGGGCATGGGCGGTCAAGCCAGCCCTGGAACGGCAACGAGATGGACACCTACGCAGACGATCTGGCGGCGCTGATTGAGACGCTGGATCTGAAAGACATGGTTTTGATTGGACACTCGACGGGCGGCGGCGAAATCACCCGATATATGGGTCGCCACGGTACGAAGCGCGTCGCCAAAGCTGTGCTAGTGGGCGCAGTGCCACCGCTGATGCTGAAGACCAACGTTAATCCTGACGGAATACCGATCGAAGTCTTTAATGGCTTCCCTTGCAAGTGTCGCTAACGATCGCTCTCAGTTTTACAAAGATGTCAGCGAATTGTTCTACAGTGCCAATAGACCGATCGCAAAGGTTTCGCAAGGTCTCCGGGAGCAGTTCTGGCTTTGGAGTATGCAGGTTGGTCTCAAAGGCGCGATCAACTGCATCAAAGCGTTCTCTGAGACAGACTTCACGGAGGATCTCAAAAAAATTGACGTGCCGACGTTGATCATTCACGGCGACGACGACCAAATCGTGCCGGTCAGTACTTCAGCTCTCGTCTCATCAAAACTTGTGAAGAATGCCAAGAAAGAAGGTTTATCCTGGCGCACCTCACGGACTAACTGACACGCACAAAGAGCAGCTCAATTCAGACCTGCTGGCGTTCCTCAAGGACTGACACCGAGCTGCTGATGTCAGACATCCCTGACGTTGATCCGAACAGGTATCGGAGTTGCTGACTGACGATAGATCGAGGGTGAGCCTCCCAGCCTCTCAGCACTTGATTCATCGCACCATTCAGCAACGCCCAGGTATTTTCTCGTGTTCTCGCAACCTATTTTAGATAACTCTTTCAAACTCAACAATCATAGGACTCATCACCATGAAAAAGCTAGAAGGGAAAATCGCAGTCGTTACGGGTGCGTCCAAAGGCATCGGTGCCTCGATCTCCAAATATTTGGCGGCCGAAGGTGCAGCAGTAGTTGTCAACTACGCCTCTAGCCAAAAAGGAGCCGATCGCGTAGTTGACGAGATCGTCAGCGATGGCGGTAAGGCGATCGCAGTACAGGCAAATGTGTCCCAAAAGGCAGAGATCGAACGTCTGTTTGCAAAGACGCAGCAAGTTTTCGGCAATCTGGACATCCTGGTCAACAATGCTGGCATTTATGAGTTGGCGCCACTGGAAGACATTACGGAAGAACACTTCCACAAACAGTTCAATCTGAATGTGCTGGGGTTAATCCTCACGTTGCAGGAAGGGGTAAAGCACTTCGGGACTGCGGGCGGCAGCATCATTAATATGAGTTCGATCGTCAGCACCCTCGCGCCCGCGAGCGGTTCGGTCTATAGCGCCACTAAGGCGGCGGTCGATGCGGTCACGAAGTCTTTTGCTAAAGAACTGGGTTCTCGCCACATCCGCGTCAACTCTATCAATCCTGGCTTAGTGGAAACAGAGGGCACACACACAGGAGGATTTATCGAGGGCGACTTTCGCCAACAGACTGAAGCGCAAACCCTGCTGGGTCGCATTGGACAGCCACAGGACATCGCAACTGTAGCTGTCTTCCTCGCATCCTCCGATTCAGCCTGGATCACTGGCGAAACGCTACACGTCACGGGTGGTCTTCGTTGATTTGTATAGAAGATAATCGCCATGAAAAACATCATCGACATAAACCACCAGATGGTAAAAGTGACATCGAACTTTGACGATTTTACCCATAACCTTGAAGCTGCCCTGGGCTGCCTGGACCCAACGATTTTTCAAAAAGTAGGAGCAGAACCGGCAGTCGTCGAAGCGCACCTAAAGCAAATAGAGGGCGAAGAAGACCTGATTCTGTTTGATATTCAAAATCACGGACAGCTCTTGACTATAGTAGGCAAGCCCAAAAAGGCTAAGCAATACGTGGTAGGCAATCCGTTGACAGCCATTCAAATGACACAGTACGACATCCGGGCAGCACTGTACGCACCCTTACGCATGCTGGTGTATGAAGCAGCGGACAAGTCAGTTTATGTTGCTCCGTGATTAACATTGGTTCTGCCGTCGGCTCGATGCCGCCCGCCAATAGCGCCATTTACTCCGCCACCAAAGCTGCGGTTGACTCTC
>CAZZYE010000217.1:0-9905 GCA_964658145.1 uncultured Stigonema sp. | reverse complement strand
AAGCGCGATCGCTTTGTATTCGTAGGTTGGTCAGGGATATTACTGTTTCCCTGTGCCTTTCTAGCCTTGGGCGGTTGGCTGACCGGGACTACCTTCGTTACATCTTGGTATACCCACGGATTAGCCTCCTCCTACCTGGAAGGCTGTAACTTCCTCACAGTGGCAGTATCCACTCCCGCCAACAGCATGGGACATTCCCTGTTGCTGTTGTGGGGACCTGAAGCACAAGGGGACTTGACCCGTTGGTTTCAAATTGGTGGCTTGTGGCCATTCGTGGCGTTACATGGCGCCTTTGGTTTGATTGGCTTCATGTTGCGGCAATTTGAGATTTCCCGATTGGTAGGGATTCGCCCCTACAACGCGATCGCTTTCTCCGGTCCCATCGCGGTCTTCGTCAGTGTGTTCTTGATGTACCCCTTGGGACAGTCTTCGTGGTTCTTTGCTCCCAGCTTCGGTGTAGCGGCAATCTTCCGCTTCCTGCTGTTTTTGCAAGGCTTCCACAACTGGACACTCAATCCCTTCCACATGATGGGAGTCGCAGGTATTCTCGGTGGTGCGTTGCTGTGTGCAATTCACGGTGCGACAGTCGAGAACACTCTGTTTGAAGATGGTGAAGGTTCTAATACTTTCCGCGCCTTCAATCCCACCCAAGCGGAAGAAACCTACTCCATGGTGACGGCAAACCGTTTCTGGTCACAGATTTTTGGGATTGCCTTCTCCAACAAGCGCTGGTTACACTTCTTCATGTTGTTCGTGCCCGTCACTGGTTTGTGGATGAGCGCGGTTGGCATTGTCGGATTGGCACTGAACCTGCGGGCTTACGACTTCGTGTCGCAAGAATTGCGGGCGGCAGAAGACCCAGAGTTTGAAACTTTCTATACAAAGAACATTTTGCTGAACGAGGGTATCCGTGCTTGGATGGCTCCTCAAGATCAGCCTCACGAACAATTTGTATTCCCCGAAGAGGTACTACCGCGTGGTAACGCTCTCTAATAGATCTATTGCTTTGGGTGGTCGTGACCAAGAATCCACCGGTTTCGCCTGGTGGGCTGGTAACGCTCGTCTCATCAACCTTTCTGGTAAACTACTGGGTGCTCACGTTGCCCATTCTGGTTTGATTGTATTCTGGGCTGGAGCGATGACCTTGTTTGAAGTCGCTCACTTCATTCCTGAAAAGCCCATGTACGAGCAGGGCTTGATCCTGCTACCTCACCTCGCTAGCCAAGGATGGGGCGTTGGTGCTGGTGGTGAAGTTATTGACACCTTCCCCTACTTTGTTGTTGGTGTACTGCACCTAATTTCCTCAGCTGTGCTAGGTTTTGGCGGTATTTATCATGCCGTCCGTGGTCCAGAAACCTTAGAAGAGTACTCCGCCTTCTTTGGTTACGACTGGAAAGACAAGAACAAGATGACCACCATTATCGGTTTCCACCTAATCATCTTGGGATGTGGTGCGCTGCTATTGGTGCTAAAGGCAATGTTCTTTGGCGGTCTGTACGACACCTGGGCACCAGGCGGTGGTGATGTTCGTGTCATTACCAACCCAACACTCAACCCAGCGATCATCTTTGGTTACTTGCTGAAAGCTCCCTTCGGTGGCGAAGGTTGGATCATCAGCGTCAACAACTTGGAAGATGTCGTCGGCGGTCATATTTGGGTTGCGTTGATTTGCATTGGTGGCGGTATTTTCCACATCCTCACCAAGCCTTTTGGTTGGGCACGTCGCGCCTTCATCTGGTCTGGTGAAGCTTACCTCTCTTACAGCATAGGCGCTGTATCCCTGATGGCATTCATCGCCTCCATCTATGTGTGGTTCAATAACACCGTTTACCCCAGCGAATTCTACGGTCCTACTGGTCCGGAAGCATCTCAAGCTCAAGCTTTAACTTTCTTGATCCGTGACCAACGCTTGGGTGCTAACGTCGGTTCTGCCCAAGGTCCAACGGGCTTAGGTAAATACCTGATGCGCTCTCCCACTGGTGAAATCATCTTCGGTGGTGAAACCATGCGCTTCTGGGATTTCCAAGGTCCTTGGCTGGAGCCGCTACGTGGTCCTAACGGTCTTGATTTGGACAAAATCAAGAACGATATTCAGCCTTGGCAAGCTCGTCGTGCCGCTGAATACATGACTCACGCTCCTCTGGGTTCTCTTAACTCTGTAGGTGGTGTTGCTACTGAGATTAACTCCTTTAACTACGTATCTCCCCGTGCGTGGTTGGCAACTTCTCACTACGTGTTAGGTTTCTTCTTCCTCATTGGTCACCTGTGGCACGCTGGTCGCGCCCGCGCTGCTGTTGGTGGTTTCGAGAAAGGGATCAACCGTGAAACTGAGCCAGTGTTGTTCATGAAAGAACTCGACTAGGTTTTTAAGTTTCTTTCATCACTGACAATTAATAAGAGGCTCCTGTGTAAAAGCAGGAGCTTTTTTTATTTTGGATTTTGAACCGCAGATGGACAAGCCAGTGCGTTGATGAGGCAGCGCTCTCCGGAGGGGCGAAGGTTTTTCTGCCCACAGTACCGCCAAATCTGCCTTAGATGCTTTCGTCAGAAGCCTTGCCTTCGAATTAGGTCCGCAAGGGATTCGGGTCAACGCCGTTGCCCCAGGATTGACCCTCACTGATGCTACGGGATGGTTGCCCCAGCAGGCGAAAGATGCTGCAGCACAGCAGGTACCCTTGCGAAGAAATGGTCTGCCAGAGGATGTTGCAGGTGCGATTTTACTATTAGCTTCTGAGGAAGCGAGATTTATTACTGGAACTTATTTACCTGTAAGTGGTGGGGTTCAAATGCTTTGAGTTAGAAGCTATTTCGACATGATTCAATATGTCCAGCAACAGGCTAACAGTTTTGTTAGAGATCAGAAGCCTCAGAGGTGATTTATAAAGTACTTCTTAAGAGGTGAGACTATTAAGCATGAGTCGTATCATTGCTGCATAAATCATGGACTCACTAACTTCTGGCAATAATTCATAATCTTTACTTAAACGCCGACAACGTCCTAACCACCTAAAAGTGCGTTCAACTACCCAACGTCTATGTAAATGTCATGATCTGCGGCGATCGCGTTATCGTTAATGTATATAAGGTGCATAAAGTCATCTCCATCATCGCTGCTCAAAAACCACGCTTTGCATGATAGTTTAGGTACTATGGACAACTCTTATTTTCCACAGGTCTTGCAATGGACAGATGAAGCCAAGGAAAAGTTGAAGAATATTCCCTTCTTTGTCCGCCCCCAAGCAAAAGCTCGAATTGAGCAACTAGCGAGTCTTGCAGAACAAGATGTTGTGACAGCAGAGTTGGTTGAGCAGGCTAGGGTTGAGTTTGGACAGTGATCCGATTTTGGAGCCATGGATTGATAGGCGGGAAATTTCCCGTTTTTATCATACTCCCGAACCGCCCGTACTTCGTAGGAGAACCCGAAGGGTAGAATACCTAATTTAATGAACCGCCAAGACGAGGCAGCGCTGCAGGCGGGTTTCCCGCCGTAGGCGACTGCCGTGCTAAGGACGCCAAGAAAGAAGTAAAGAAAATAGGTAATCTTACACCGGTTCGGGAGTATAGAGTGTAGGGTGCGTTAACGTAGTGTAACGCACCAATTCTAACTGTTATCTTGCAGGTACAAGGAGGTCATTTTCATAATGATCGCCACAAACCGCGCTGATCGCGTACTACTTTACAGTATCAGCTACTCACAGTTTGAAAATATCCTGAAAGATTTGGGAGAGCATCGGGCAGCACGAGTGGCTTACGATAATGGGACGTTGGAAATCATGACTCCTTTACCTGAACATGAGTATTACAAAGAAGTTATTGGTACAGCAGTACAGGACATCGCAGAAGAACTAGACCTGAACTATGAAAGCCTTGGTTCAACCACTTGGAGACGAGAAAGCCGGATGGCAGGGGTTGAGTCTGATAACTGCGGTTAAGGGTGGTTGGGGTGTATAGCAAACGTGTAGAGACGCGACCGGTCGCGTCTCTACAGGATTTATCGGTATGTAAATTATCTTATCCGAACCTTATTGGTAGCGGGCGCGGTTTTACTCTCCTGCTGCTTGCAAGGTATCAACGTAAAGTTTATTACTAACCCGGAAACCTACCTGTAGGATCAAGTCATCAAGTACGGGTTTCACAGGCAGAATTAGCCCGTTGTGTTTAGCTTCAATAAGGACTCCTAACAGCCCAGTAATATTGAGTCCGTATTGGGATGCTACTTTTCTGCCACGTCGTTCGTCCAATAGCAGCAAATCTGCCCCTAACTCAATAGCCAAAACAATAGCTTCAGCCTCGCCTTGATCTAACTTTGACTCAAGTGATGTTACCAAAGCACAATTTCTAACCTGCTGGTGTTGAATCCAAGATAGGGTTTGTACTTCAATAGCACCTGGCACTGCATAGCCAAGACCAGCCATTTCATCGTAAACCGCTTGGGGAATGATGATGTTGCTGTAAAGTTGTTGCAACAGGTTTAGTTGTCCAACAGCAGCAAGGTTAGTGATTGGTGAAGTGTCGCAAACAACAATCACAGTCTGCCGATTTCCCGTAGGGTTTTCAGGTCAGCTTCAAACTCTTCAACATCGTAATGAATACAAATTCCGCGACTAGCAATTTCGCGTTGAAACTCTATTAAATTCATTCCTGCTAGGCGACGCGCTTTCCCAATGCTGATTTTTTCTTGTTGGAACAACATAATCGCAATTTCTAGCTTTAATTCAGCTTCTGAAATTCCAGCTGCTTGGAGGATGTCATCGGGAATAACTACACTCATAGTGTTTTGTTTAAATAATCAGGTTTGCTATTTTCAGCTTAGACGATGTTTGTAAATGTCATGATCTGCGGCGATTGCGTTATCGTTAATGTATATGAGGTGCATAAAGTCATCTTCATCATCGCTGCCGAAAACCACGCTTTGCAAGTGGGGAATTTTTTGTGTGGGTGGGGTACTGGTTGATTGGAATGGGTAGCGATATCTTAAGAAGTTACAAAAATTGCCGAAATATCTGTATCGTGCCGTTTATTCATCAGTTTTTTCCAGTAACTGACTTAAACCATCCAGTAAACCTTCGGCAGTATACTGCAAAACGGATGAATGGGGTGAATAAGGATTCTTCAATGCCCATGCCAATTTACTTTCTATAAAAGGTGTAGGATTGGTTTGAGAAATAATGTTTCTTTTCTCTTCATCAGATAATCCATAATTATCAATCCCATTATCATCCCAGAACAATAACCTCTCTAAAGAAACTAAAGCTTGATAGGACTCATTTGTATTAAATTCAGAAGAGTAATTTTGAATAATGTCTAGTAGTGGTATAAGTCCGGTTTTTGATGAGGCTTTACCAATTGTAAATAATAAACTACTCGTTGATTTATTTGAATCAGTAATCTCTCTTTGGAGGAATTCTACAATTTCTGCCTCTTCGCTCTTAGTTAAATTTATATTGATTAACTCCTGTTTGATTAAACTTTCATATTTACTCATTCTTTTGTCTAGTGGTAACTGCCAAGAATTAATTTCTAGGATGAATGATATATCAGTAATTGCATTACTGCGTACACCCTCGTCATCAGACTTTATATTTACAAAAAGTTCGTTAATTAAATGATTCATAACTCAGTTTGTAGCGCAGGCTAAGGGTGATAATGAGCAGTGGAGCAGAAAGTTACGTTAAGGACTTAATCACCCGCTTTCGATATCCTTGTCACCAGAGATAAAACTGTACCAATTGAAGCCTCTGAAATTTAGGCGATCGCTACGTGTCTGCTCACCAACAACCCCTAAAATATAACTACTCTTGTCCAAACTGCTGTAACAACTCCTCACGAGAAAGAGTCACAAGTACTCTAGTTAACTCCTCTGGTGGCAACTCCTTAACCATAAAGGTAAATGTCGTTGCACCCGCATCATCAAATCAGTCCGCCAAGCATTCAGCTACGGACCCCACCATTCTAAGGTGATCTCCAGATTAGCTGTACTAGAACCTTTCGCCAGTACAGCTGTAAGTTTGCCAGAGTCAACGGCAATGTCTATACCAAATTTCACGGTCGCTTTATCTGGCTTAACCTTCCGCAATGTTTCGGCAATTTCCTTGGAAAGTGATTCAATGGCAACGGTTACTTCTTGAAAAGGTCGGGTTTGAAAATTTATTTTGCGATCGCCAATCGATGTAGCTTCAACTCTGACAGGAGTACCATCAGCAAGTTCTACTGTAATCATTTTGGTTTGGAGTTCCATGTTTATTTGACTGGATTACGCTGCTTTTATAGCACTTAAGTATAAATACTATCAACCATCCAAAACTGACTCCGCCCTGAAGCTGCGTGTCAGCACACTCAATGATGTCAATCAGGCTAACCTCCTCCGACGTTCATCGCCGCTAAAACAGCCTTCTGGCTTACATCTTTGTAAACTGTATCTAAATACTTCATTACCACATCACCAGCAGTTACATTTGAGCTTGTTTCCTCAACATTTGCTAAGGGAATAGACCCCAATATATCTAAAATTGTTTCGCTACTTGCTGGTGCAATCACTACCAAAGAAGATTCTAATGACTCATTATATTGCCAAAAAGAGTCAATTTTTACAGAGTATTGATTGTGAGGAATTAACTCTTGAACATCAGCTTGTAGAGACGCTGCATGCAGCGTCTCTACATTTTTAGCACCACGTAACTTACGTAAATCGCTGATAATTTGCTCTTTGGTGCGTCCTCGCAATTGAAATAGTACAAACGGGTCTTCACTAAAGCGATCGCCCAACTGATAGTAAACCGCACCAACATGTTTGCAGGGATTAGCCTGATCGGGACAAGAACAATCGCTGTGGACGTCAGACAGTGTAAAAGGAAATAGCGACAGACCATTGTTTGTGAAAACGTCTTCTATATTCTGCGGCATTTCCCCTGCTAATAGTTTAGCGGCAATAATTGCTCGTTCTGACATCGTTTCAATCACATAACCCCACTGTTCATCACTAAAGGGGTCAAGGTCAAGGGAAACTTGATAAGGTTCTGCTTCACTACCTTGCACCTTAGCCAGTACCTTTGCACCTTTAAACTCAATAGTGAGGACATTCCCCTGACGGGCATAATTTCTAGCGCGTTCCAAACGTTTTTTAAAACGATAGGAATCTAACAAATCCAGCCAACGTTGTGACCACCATTCTCGACTTGCCTGAAGGGTATAATTTTCCATGTTGTTAGTTGATAGTTGAGAGTTGTTCTATTAACAATTAGCAATTAGCAATCAGCAATCAACAATTAACCATCTGCATCTTCTTCAATTACTGCATTACGATCAAGTATTAGTAAATTGCGTAGTTGGTCTGAATCTAGTTCAGTTAGCCACTCTTCACCTGCACCTACGACTTGTTCAGCTAATTGTTTTTTACTTTCAATCATGTCGTGAATTTTCTCTTCTAAAGTGCCTGTGCAGACAAATTTATGCACTTGTACGTTGCGGGTTTGACCAATACGAAATACTCTGTCTGTTGCCTGATTTTCTACTGCTGGGTTCCACCATCTATCAAAGTGAAAAACATGATTTGCCCGTGTTAAATTGAGTCCGACGCCACCAGCTTTTAGTGACAAAATCATGATTGGAGGTCCTTGGGGGTCGTGTTGGAAACGGTCGATCATTTCCTCACGTTGTTTTTTACTAGTACTGCCATAGAAAAACAAAGTTTCTCGCCCCAACTGTTTTTCTAAATATGGTTTTAGCAACTTACCCCACTCAGCAAATTGCGTGAAAATTAAAGCGCGATCGCCCTCCGCTAAAGCTATCTCTAACATTTCCTGCAGGCGTTGGAGTTTACCAGAATGGTATGATTCCAAAGAGTTTTGCTTTAAATACTGTACTGGGTGATTGCAAATTTGTTTTAACTTGACCAGTAAAGCTAAAATCATTCCCCGGCGTTGCAATCCTTCGGATCGATCAATTTCAGATAGGGACTCTTCTACCACTTGTTGATAAAGTTTTGCTTGTTCAGCACTTAAACCGCAAAACACTGTCATTTCCTGCTTTTCTGGCAAATCTTGAATGATTTCGCGGTCGGTTTTTAAACGTCGTAGAATAAAAGGTTGGACTAATGAACGCAACTGACTTAACGAAGCAGCATCTCCATACTTTTCTATTGGCATGGCAAACCGCCGCTGAAAAAATTGCCGATTTCCCAAATATCCCGGATTGAGAAAATCTAAAATTGACCAAAGTTCTTGCAGTCTATTTTCTACAGGCGTTCCCGTCAAAGCAACGCGAAACGTAGATTCTAACTGCCGTACTGCCTGTGACTGCTTGCTCTCGTGATTTTTGACATTCTGCGCTTCATCCAAAACGATCATTTGCCAAGAAACGTTTTGCAATGACTTTAAATCCCGCTGAATCAGTGAGTAACTCGTAATCACTAAATCGTGCTTTTTAGCTACTTCCGCAAACGCTTTACCTTTAGGGCGTTTGTCACCGTGATATTGCACCACTTTCAACGTGGGAGCAAATTTCTTAACTTCTCGTTCCCAGTTTCCTAATACTGAAGTTGGGCAAACAAGCAGTGTTGGGTTTTCTAGAGATGACTGCTCTTTTAAATGTAGAAGAAAAGCGATCAACTCGATAGTTTTACCCAGTCCCATATCGTCCGCCAGACACGCGCCCAAACCCCAACGTTCTAAGAAGGCAAGCCAAGCAACTCCTCTTTCTTGATAAGGTCGCAGCGTTCCTTGGAAACTTGCTGGTGCTTTTAAAGGCGCGATCGCCTGATTATCGGAGAGTGTACTAATTAACTCCTGTAATGCCCCAGACGCCTCAAAGCTGACCACCGGTAATTTTTCAATCGTCTGAGTGTCGCCCTTACTGAGGCGCAAAGCATCTTCTAAGGAAAGCGCCATTTGCTCTTTACGAGAAGCAAAAAAGGCTTGTGCCGTCTTAATATCTTGGGGGCGTAATTCCACCCACTCGCCGTTAATTTCCACCAGTGGACTATTTAACGCCACAAGTCTGTCAAACTCTGCCTTAGAAATAGTTTGACCACCAATTGCCAATTCCCACTGAAAATTTAACAGGCTTTGCAAACCTAAGCTAACCTGCTTTTTCTTTGATGTTTGGGCAGTGATTTTCAAACCCAAACGGTTTGCCCATCCCTCACGGTTAGCTAAACTGTCCGGCAAAACCACTCCCAACCCACTATCTTCAAGCCGCCACGCCACGGACTTGATAAACTCATAAGCTTGCAATGGATTGAGGTGACTTTCTTGGGGATATGGGGTTTCTAAGCTGGGTACAATTGGTGGATACAATCGCGAAGCCAACCCCAGACCCCGCAAAAACATTTCTTGGGGCTGTTCAATTGTTCGGTTTTGATAAACAAATCTCTCCATTGGGTGGTTCCAAATCGTTGCTGCATCCACCAAAAACTCTGGATCGTTAGTCGCTTGCAGGAAATATGCCAAAGTCCAATCCGTCTTTCCTGACTCTGGGGGACGCAACTGAAAACAGGTACGAAACAGGCTGATCGTAGCTAGTTCATACTGCAACGGCATAGTCCAAGCCTTCAGCGCCGCCTCTAGTCGTTCCACCTCAAACGGATCGGCATTGATTGTGTTATTGCGGTTTTCAGTGACATCTGTTCTAGGTGAATCTTGATCGGGGACTGAAATAGATGCAGATGTTAAAGAATGCAACCACTGCCGCACCGCAGATGGTAACGCCATCACCCTTGTTTCTACTAAAAGCTGGGAACCCCCCATTGTTCGTACTTGGGCATCTATCGTACTGTCTAGAAATCCCAGCAGCAATTCTTGGGGTTCAAGTGGCAAGTCTATATGAAGAGGGGAGTAGGGAGTAGGGAAGAGACGTTCCGGCGGAACGTCTGTACGGGAGTAGGGAGCAGAAGAATTCTCATCCCCATT
>CAZZYE010000216.1:2263-9933 GCA_964658145.1 uncultured Stigonema sp. | reverse complement strand
CCCCTTGTCCCCCTTGTTCATAAATCAAAGAGGACTGCTATAGTACTCCCACCTCCTCTGCCCCTCTAAAGCGACTCATGGCTAACCTCATCCTCAACTCAGAATATAAATGCTTTGATGGTAAACTCGGCTTTTATCAGCATTCCTCCTCCACCTGTAACGGGGAAATGCGCTTTGCCGTTTACCAACCACCGCAAGCCACTCAAGAACCAGTGCCGATTCTCTATTTCCTCTCCGGTTTAGCTTGTACGGAAGAAAACTTTATGGTCAAGGCGGGGGCGCAGCAATATGCAGCCAAATACGGTTTGATGCTTGTGACACCAGATACTAGCCCCCGTAATACTGGTATTCCTACTGAGGATGACGACTGGGATTTTGGTACAGGTGCGGGCTTTTATCTGGATGCTACTGAGGAACCGTGGGCATCTCACTACCGAATGTATAGCTATGTTGTTCACGAATTGCCAGCTTTAATTGCCAAACATTTCCCAGTACAACCAGACAAACAAAGTATTTTCGGTCATTCAATGGGGGGACATGGTGCGCTGATCTGCGCTTTGAGAAACCCTAAGCAATACAAATCAGTATCAGCTTTTGCACCCATCGCCGCCCCAATGCGCTGTCCTTGGGGTCAAAAGGCATTTAGCCGCTACTTGGGTGAAGATAAAGATTGTTGGCGTACGTATGATGCTAGTGAATTGGTCACTCAAGTTGGATATCATAGTCCCATTTTGATAGACCAAGGTACTGCCGATCAATTTCTCAAAGAGCAGCTACTGCCAGAGATATTTAAGCAAGCTTGTACGGCAGTTAATCAGCCTTTGAGCTTACGTTATCAAGAAGGCTACGACCACAGTTATTATTTTATATCCAGTTTTCTTGAAGATCACATTCGCTACCATGCTGGTCAGTAGAGGTGGTAAAAAATCTAGGATCTATTCCGCTGATGTCTCGAATTTTTAACTGAAAATGCCAAGATTCGCGATACACTCGGGTTTATATATAGATATCGAGAGTGTGTAACGTGGTGTGAAGGTTGAGTGCAATCTACCATAACCAGATGGTTCGCCTTTGCAGAAAACTGGCAACGATGACAGTTTCGTCTACGACAATCACTTCAATTCAGGAACAACAGCCATGACTACTACTGTTAAAGCTAGCTTTCCAATTGATCTTGCTGCCTACAAGCCACTGGCACTAGATCCGGCAAATTCGAGCCTGACTGATGAGCAGCGCTCGTCGTTGAGAGCTAATATTCAACTTTGCCGTGATGCGATCGTTTTCTTCACTGCTACAGGCGCTGCTAGAGGTGTCGGCGGGCATACTGGTGGTCCTTACGACACAGTACCAGAAGTGGTCATCCTCGATGCGTTGTTCCGAGGAGCGCCAGATAAATTCGTGCCGATTTTCTTTGATGAGGCGGGACACCGGGTGGCGACGCAATACCTCATGGCTGCTCTGCACAAGGAATTGCCTGCTGAGCATCTTGCCCATTATCGCGAAGCTTCTGCCGAACTACCTGGACACCCCGAACTCAGGCTGACACCAGGTGTGAAGTTTAGTTCCGGACGGCTGGGACACATGTGGCCATACATTAATGGCGTGGCAATGGCAAATCCTGGCAAAGTCGTTATCTGTCTCGGGTCTGATGGTTCGCAGCAGGAAGGCAATGATGCGGAAGCAGCACGTCTGGCAGTTGCCAAGAATCTCAATGTCAAGCTGATTATCGATGATAATGATGTGACGATCGCCGGACATCCTTCAGATTACCTCCCTGGTTTCAGTGTCTCCAAGACCCTAGCTGGTCACGGCATGAATGTGAACGAAGGAGATGGCGAGGACTTGGATGAGTTGTATCATCGCATCTGTCAAGCCGTGACGACTGATGGACCGGTCGCATTGGTTAACAAGCGGAAGATGGCTGTAGGGATTGAAGGCATTGAGGGTTCTATACATGGTCACGATGTTATTCCAGTAGATAAGGCGATCGCCTACCTAGAAAAGCGTGGACAAACAGAAGCCGTCAGATACCTCAAGAGTATAGAAAAGCCCAAGAACAGCTATAAATTCATCGGAACCGGCGATAAAATGGGTTCTAACCGCAACGTGTTTGGCGAAGCGGTGGTGTCTGTACTCAGCCGCTTGAGTGAAGCTGAGCGCACCGAAAAGGTGATGTGTATCGATAGTGACCTAGAAGGTTCTTGTGGACTGAAAAAAATTCACGACGCCTACCCGGAAATCTTCATTAGTTCTGGCATTATGGAGCGGGGTAACTTTTCCGCCGCCGCCGGATTTGGTATGGCAGAAGGCAAGCAGGGCATCTTTGGCACATTTAGCGCGTTTCTCGAGATGTGCATTTCGGAAATTACGATGGCGCGTCTAAACTACTCCAATGTTCTGTGTCACTTCTCTCACTCTGGTGTAGACGACATGGCGGATAATACCTGCCATTTTGGTATGAATAATCTGTTTGCTGACAACGGGCTGGATGACGCCTATGAAACGCGGCTGTACTTCCCAGCAGATGCTGCACAAATGAAAGCCTGCGTAGAAGCGGTGTTCTTCGACCCAGGGTTACGGTTTATTTTCTCTACCCGTTCTAAAGTACCAAACATCCTCGATGCCAATGGCAAAGACCTATATGAAGAAGGTTACACCTTCGTTCCTGGTAAGGATGAAGTTGTACGTGAAGGTACTGCTGGCTACATCATTACCTTTGGCGATGCATTGTACCGAGCAGTGGATGCTGTAGAACTTCTGAAGCAGGAAGGAATTGATGTAGGCTTAATCAACAAGCCGACACTGAACGTCATTGATGAAGAAATGCTCGTAAAGGTTGGTAACTCTCCGTTTGTGCTCGTGGTGGAATCGTTAAACCGCAAGACGGGACTTGGTAGCCGCTTTGGGACCTGGTTGCTAGAGCGCGGACTAACACCAAAATTTGCCCACTTAGGCATTCACAAAGAAGGTTGTGGCGGTCTGTGGGAACAGTTCCCCTATCAGGGAATAGACCCTGAAGGCATTATGAACAAGGTGAAGGAAATCATTAAGTGACCACATAGGCGTTGAGCTATGTAGCTATCCTCACGGTGTGGATTAATCTTCAACCGCCACCCGTGAGGATTTTTTTATGATTTGAGAAATTTATCAGAAAAAAAGCTAAGCTACTGAAGATGTGTTATTGCAGTTTTGAATTGAATTGACCACATTGTAAGGGCGCGGAAACCGCGCCCCTACGCAAAATCTTCAAATTGCCTAATTCCGTTCCAATTAACAGTTCATGGCTGGAACTCTTAACTCCAGCCATCCTCCTTCACCAGAGCTACTGGGTCTATATAAAAAACTTTAATTAACATGCAATACTGTGGAAACTACGCCACAGACATCAACTACATTTAAATCAATTTTAGCATGCGATCGTCCTCTGTGACCTGATTTAGGTTAACCCAGCCTACATAACTGCTGGTTTGCGACCGAATGCAAAAAAGGTAGTACCATCGTGCCAAATTCCTTGCTCTGTCGCTAATGCTTCTAATTCAGCATCAAATTCAGCTTTGATTTGTTCTATTTGCTCAGATGAAAGCTGCGACAGGGCTGGATAGATACTTCCATTCCACCTTTGCTTCGCCTGCTCTAAACTAATATAGTTACCTTCGTACTCCTCAGTCTTAATTTCAATTGCTTCAAAGCCAGCTTTGGCAAGAATATTGTAACACTTTTCAACCGTACCTGTTGAGTTGCCACCAGCAAGTGTTACACCATTCTTTTCAAATACCTCCCGCAAAACAAAATCTGCTACATAAGTTGTATCCGCAGGTGTGAGAATGCCAACTAACCCATGAGGTTTGAGGAAATGATACCAAAGACGTAATGTAGCTTCTTTATCTTCCATCCAAGGAAATGCATTGGCGCACAAAATTCGGTCAAAACTTTTGGCTGGGAAATTCAGTGCTTCAGCATCCGCAAGCTGAAGTTCAATATTCCTAAGATTTAATGCTTCAACTTTGCGCTTAGCAAGGGAGAGCATCTCAGTTGAAATATCCACGCCAACGACCCGACCAGAAGACCCAACTATTTGAGCCACTTCAATCGCAACATGACCTGTTCCAGTTGCAATGTCCAAAATCTCATGTCCGGGACTGATTTGTGCGTATTCAACAAGACGATGAGTAATCCGAGAATGCCATTCACTTTCATCGTAGTTATGACTTCTGCGGTTATACACATCCGCTACCTGCTGCTTGTAGTCATTTAACTCAAGTTGTTTAGCCATCAGAGGTTTGAGGTGCAACTGTTTTCTTGGAACCCAGGCTAATTATAAATGCTGCTGGGTAATGGTGTTACCGATCGCGCAAGTTCTCTAGACCTAAATCTGCAAACACATTACCACTACTTGCTTTTACGCTGATTTCCTCAGTCATTTTTCTCTTCCTTTTACTTGGCGCTATAGTTCTGCGCGTGATGTTCTTTCCCTCGCTTGAATCTTGCTTCAATGAGTTCGATGTCTTGCTTTGATTTCTTTTGAGATGTAGATAGAGATTAGCGATCGCCTGATATCATGACAATTGACACAGTTATATAAATAAATGTACCTTTTCTCAATATTTCCATCTGTAAAATCAATATGGCGTTGTTAGATCCGATCCTGCCTTTGATTGCATCACATCTAGACGTGTGTGCCGAACTGTTTGTCTTGGTGTTTAACCAGAAACCGTGGCACGAGCAATGGACCTTGGAAACGGCACACCAACGATTGTGGGAAACCTTGAGAACACCAGGGTTTGTGGGATTTGTATATGAAGACAAGGAAGTTTTAGGATTTGTCGCGGGCTACTGTGAACAGCTTGACGTTGGCAAAGGTTACTGTCTCAAAGAACTGTGTGTCCACTCAGCCAAGCAGCGTACTGGAATTGGAACTTACCTCTTAAATCATTTGCACTCTCACCTAACTCAGCAAGATGTGCGTCGAATTTATTTAGTGACGACTAAAGTAGTCCAAGTACAAGCCTTTTACACCAAACTCGGATATCAGCAAAGCCAAAAGAGGATGTTGATGCTGCATCAGTTGTAATGAGAGTCAGATTAAGCGAAGCCTCTGGCACACACGCTCATATGCTTATGGCAGTTTACAAAATCTCCATGCTGGTGGGTCAGTTGTGTGAGATCATGGAGACACTTAATATTGGTCAACGAAGTCTGAACAGATGGAACAACATCGGAAGTCAACGGTCGTAATCACGGGTGCCTCCTCCGGGGTCGGCTTGTACGGTGCGAAAGCGCTTGCCGACAGGGGATGGCATGTGGTGATGGCATGTCGGGATTTACCTAAGACGGAACTCGCGGCAGTTGCTGTGGGAATGCCGCAGGATAGCTACACGATCATGCACATCGACTTAGCCTCTTTAGAGAGCGTTCGACAGTTCGTGAAGGACTTCAGGGCGAGTGGCAAGTCCCTGGATGCGTTGGTATGCAACGCTGCAATCTATATGCCTTTATTAAAGGAGCCGTTGCGATCGCCAGATGGATATGAATTGAGCGTAGCCACCAATCACCTCGGTCATTTCCTTTTGTGTAACCTCATGCTTGAGGATCTAAAGCACTCCGAGTTTTCCGATCCGAGGTTGGTGATTTTGGGAACCGTGACCCACAATCCGGACGAGCTGGGCGGGAAGATTCCGCCGCGTCCGGATTTAGGAAATCTGGATGGCTTTGCAGCCGGATTTAAAGAGCCAATCTCGATGATTGACGGCAAGAAATTTGAACCTGTCAAAGCTTACAAGGACAGCAAAGTCTGTAACGTGCTGACGATGCGGGAACTGCATCGACGCTATCACGAATCCACCGGGATTACCTTTACCTCTCTCTATCCTGGGTGTGTTGCAGAAACGCCTCTATTCCGCAACCACTATCCCCTATTTCAGAAACTCTTCCCCAAATTCCAGAAGTACATTACCGGGGGGTACGTTTCGCAGGAGTTGGCTGGCGATCGGGTAGCGGTGGTGGTTGCCGATCCTGAGTACAAACAATCCGGTGCCTATTGGAGTTGGGGGAATCGACAGAAGAAAGATGGCAAGTCGTTTGTGCAAAAGGTTTCTCCCCAAGCCCGCGATGATGAAAAAGCCGAGCGCATGTGGGATCTGAGCGCAAAGTTGGTTGGACTGGCGTGACGGGACAGGACTGTGCGTTACCATTTCGATCGCTCTGCATAATGGATCGATTTGCATTGCACAGTCCGACTGGCAATCACCACACCAGTTGATATCATTTGCGAAGATCTCACCACATCCATTAAAAGTAAAAATGATGCGAAACAGATTAATCGCAAGCTTAATCAATGGATGAAGGGAGAATTACAAGCCTCATTAGAGCAAATCTCAATGGAGACGGGATCAACAATATCAGTGGTTAATCCCGCTTATACATCGCAACTGGATAGCCAAACCGGGACGCTTTTAGGTCGGCGGTGCGGAGATCGGTTTACTCGGTACACGGGGGATGTAATCCAGGCTGATTGGAATGCGGCGATAAATATCCGCATTCGAGGACAGGATAACCAAATCACTCGGTACATGCGATCGGGTGAAGTGGAAACGATTTTAATTGGTCGTACTGTTCAATACTTACACTCAATTGGATGTTCAGTGATGGAAGCTTTAGATTTGGGGTGGTTACTTTCCAAGTTTAAGGTGAAAGCATTGAAATATGAGAGTGAGTATTACCCGCAGGGGTAGCGGGTACGCTTAAGCGCTGATTTGGGAGACAAAGCCAATTGTCAGCAAAGTGCACGCTTCCACTACCAAATCAGATGACAGCAGCAATTAAAGACACTTCTGGGCTATCTGCATAGATTTGAACAGATTTAGTTTACCCCTATACCGTGTTTGCTTTCAGTTGACATATTTCATGCTTCAGCCGATACACCTTATTTGCATTGATAACCGAACTCGTAATTTATATATTCTTGCTGGAAATACTGAAGATATTGAGTTCCAGATTGCCCCGAACGGGGAGGTGTTCTAATGAGTCAGATCAATTATGCTGATATGTCTGATAAAGAGTTGAGACAGTACTTTCTTCGACATCGTGAAGACAAGATGGCTCTTCAGGCATATTTAGATAGGCTTAGCGATCGCCCACGCAATATTATTACGACTGTAGACGATCCTGACTTTGATGCTAAAGTTCAAGCGGTAATTCGACAGCGGATACAAGCAGGAGACAGCAATGGGGAAGCGGTAGTCTAACAATTCTTTGTAGCGGATTAACGACGCACCCATCTATCAAGCCACCTTGATTAACTCTTGTCGATGGCTGGTTAACTCAAAGCTGATAGAACCTATATAGTCAGCAGGCACAATGTTATTGAGAAGGATGAGTTCTGGAATCATTTCTCGCAGTTTTTGCGTTTATTGCCTCAATCGTAGAAGCTTCTGTTGCCAATCCTGGAACGTCGTCGCTAGTTACGACCCAAACTTCTGCATCTTTATCCCAAAATGCTTGAACCTTAAAGTTTAAAACAAACGATTCAACCATAATGGAGATGCTATCGGAGCTAAAGTCAATAATTTTTAGGTTAAGTGGAAGGAAATGGAATTCAACAAAGCAAGCTGGTCAATATTACAGCAGTTTTCACATAAATGAACCACAGTTGTAGGGGCGAACGGCCGTTC
>CAZZYE010000216.1:0-2253 GCA_964658145.1 uncultured Stigonema sp. | reverse complement strand
CGCCCCTACAAATGGTGTGGTCTATTTACCTGAAAATGGCTGTAAGTGAAGCAGAGCGTAGCTTAACATACTTTACTCTGTATTTTATCAAAACCAGAAGCGCTATATTCGAGGTATTATTGAAGCAGAGCGCAACGAACTAACAATCATGCATGATTCCGCAATTCAACCTAAAACGTTACGCGAAGCATGGGAGCAAGGTTTTCAGCAGGGGTTAACCCAGGTTCCACTCATTATCATGGGGGAAGGTATCGATTTAGCTTTAGTAGCAAAAATCACCGGAATACCACCTGAAAGAGTTAAGAATTTGCAAGCTAGCGACCCAGATGATTCCCAAATACTAGTAAAAGATTTTCTTGAATTGAGTGAGTCATCACTGAATAAAGTTTGGCTAGATCCAGAGGAAGACGAAGCTTGGAAAGATCTATAGAAAACCTAAGCAAAGGTGATGTAATTTCTGAATAAGTATTCATACTAAAGACTTGCATTAGGCACTAGTTACGTGTAAAAGTGCTAGGGTTGATAACAAGCACATAACACAAGCAAGTTTATGACCGTCCAGATTAGCATTGAGCTTCCAGAAGGAGCTTTTTCCGCCCTCAGGATTAGTCCAGAGACTTTTGTTCAGGAAATGCGCTTAGCTGCTGCTGTCAAATGGTATGAAGTTGGGATGATTTCCCAATCTAAAGCTGCTGAAATAGCAGGTGTCAGTCGTCAAAAGTTTCTAGAAGCCCTTTCGCGCTTTAATGTTTCACCCTTTCAGGTAACCCCTGAAGAACTTGCTCAGGAGTTGATGCGTGAATAGACGGTGGGTTGTTAATGCTTCCCCATTGATAACTCTTGCCAAGATTTCCCAGATTAATTTACTATCACAACTTTGTAGCGAGATTGTCATCCCAAGTGGAGTTGTCCAAGAAATTAATATTGGATCTGACAATGACCCAGCTAAAATTTGGCTTAGTAACGAGGGAAGCCTGTGGATTCGAGAAGCGGAACAGATGGAAGGAAGAAGTAGCTAATTGGGATTTAGGATTAGGGGAAAGCCACGTTCTTTCATGGGTTTACAGTAATCCATGTTATGAGGCTATTTTGGATGACCGAGCTGCTAAAAACGCAGCACTAGCCCTAAAAGTTCCAGTTCGTGGCACCTTGGGTGTTATTTTGTTAGCTAAGCAAGAAGGCATAGTATCAGCGGCTAAACCTATTTTTGAGCAACTAGCTCAAGTAGGCTTCAGAGTAACTCCATTCGTTTTAGCAGCAGCACTGCGCCTTGTTAATGAGTAGTTCAACAGAGGCGATCGCATTCAATCTGTGTAATTGGCAGTAGTACCCTACTACTGGATAGAAGGTGTAACAGCAGAATTAACTATTTCAGCTTTTATCCAAGCATACAAAAGCTTAGGATATGAACTTTGTGATAATTGCGAGCTTGAAGCTGGTTTTGAGAAGATAGCAATATACGCTACTTCTGATGGTGAACCAACCCACGCCGCTAGACAATTATCTAACAGGAAATGGACGAGCAAACTTAGACTCTGGGAAGATATTGAGCGTGAACTTGAAGGTTTAACAGGCGAAATGTATGGTTCTGTACAGCAAATTTTAAAACGTCCAAGTTCTTAACATTTCTCCTGGGCTAGATTTTTTGGGCAACTTGAAAAGTTGAAAGACATGATACTTGGAAACTTTTTCCCCAGTTTCTCTCTAAGGCTTCCCTCAGACCTACAAACAAAGAATCCTGCTGCTGAGGTTCTAGCGCTATACATGGTGACAAAGTGCTTAAAAGTGCAAGATAATCATCGATGCTATAAGTGATTTCATATGCTAAATGTTCGGACACTAAACCCTTGAAGAAACCTGAGTCAATGACAGCTTGTCCAACCTTTTTGAGTTGCTTTTCGTGAGTTTCTCTGTCTTCATATAGTCTTAAAGACGGAGCCTCGATCTGATAGACCTCATGCAACATTTGGTAAACTTCATATTGAGGTTTGAGTGTAATGTTCCAAAGTAAAATCAGAAAACCATTGTCTTTTAAAGCATTAGCAGCTTTTATATACCTAATCTCAGGTGAAATCCAATGAAAAGAAGTCGCAGCAAGAACAGCATTGAATCTCTCGGTTCCTAATTCCCACTCTTCAAAAGTAGTATTTCTAATCTTTACATCTGGATACTGGGTACAGTTCTGTCGCGCCAGAAAGCAAGCTTCCTGGCTTGGTTCAAGACAGACCATTGAGAAGCCCAAGTTTGCAAACG